>JBBQPD010000240.1:0-7861 GCA_038331535.1 Gemmatales bacterium
CGCGGCTCGTTAGACTTGTTACTGCGCACTTCTTTCACCCGGCCGCGCTCCACGACGACTTCCCCCAACAGCCGGTGGCGCAGTGACAACGTCTTGTCATCGATCTGCGAGACGACACCGACCAGCACGTCCGGTTCGCCGCCGAACGGGGGATGCAGGAACAGGCGAACCGACGCGCCGTCTGCGGGGCGCGGTGCAACTGCGGCGGAACGGAAGTAGCAGCCGCGCACGCCGGACCACGGCAGGGAGCGTTCGCCGAAGCGGCCCTTGAGGACGATGGACTGACGGTCGGCCTCGAGCACTTCACCGAAGAGTTGATCGCCCTCCGCCAACCAGATTTCGTCCTGCATCGGATCACCGGGTGGGCGCGGCAGCTCGTCTACCGCGGCCGCGACGGCGAACTCCGTCCACGCCACGCCTCCCGTTATCGTCACCCCTTTCTCCCCTTCGATGCACGTCAGGCGAATACGCTGGAGCGGCCCGGCCGCGCCGCGCTCGAGGTTATGCCAGAGCACGTCTTCGTCGCACAGCACGGCCAGTGAACGCGGGCCAAAACGCACGGTGAGTCGATGTAGACCCGACGATCGCATGACCTCGCGACTGACCCCGTCGAGTCCGTCCGTCTCGACCCGATAGACGTCTGCCGATCCAGCGACAAGGACGCGCAGTCGCTGTGCCCCTTTCTCGCCCTGAAACTCGGCCTCGAATAACCAGCGGGCGCCGGCCGGTTTGTCGCGCTCCTCGAAGTTGACGCCGACGCGGCCCTCGGCCGGAGCCTTCGCCAGCAGGTGCGTCAAGGACTGACCCGGCGCCGTCAGCACGGCCGCGCCCGACACGGCCGGTTTGCCGGTCTGCGTCCACGCCTTGGACTCGGCACGGAAGTCGTCGTCGAACTGCGTCAGCAGGCCCGGCACTTGCGTGATTGCCACAACGGCGCTCCGAGGCACCGTAACCTTGTCAGACCAGGCAGTGCGCAAGCGGAGAACGTCGTCGTCAAGGCCGAGCATCTTGCCGGTCAGGCGTTCGCCGTCGGCGAGAAGGACAACGTGTCCGGCCGCGGCGCGGAAGGGAGTTATCGGCCCGCCTTCGAGGCGGACCGAGCGAACGGCGTCGGCGGGCAGCGCTTCTGTCTGACCCTTCGGCGTGAAGCGCAGCCGGCCTGCGCCGTCAAGCCCCAGCGTGCCAGCGACGCGCCGGCCATCGCTGCGAACCGCCTCGTCCGCTGCGGTCGTCGTCGCCAGCACGAGCGCTACCCACGCGAGGCCGAGCAAACGCATGAATCATTCCTTCAGGGCTTCACAGGAACACGGTTAAATGATCTTCTTCAGCAGCGTGACACGGCCGGTCAAAACCCACTCGACGACGAAGATATTGCCGCTCGCGTCGAAGCAGGCGTCGTGCGGATGGACGAAGCGGCCGGGGAGCCACTTCTTCGGGTCGTTGCGGATGCCGCGTTTCTCGTCCTTCACCTGGGCGGTCCAGCCTTCGTCGTCGCCCAGGTGGATGATCTTCTCATTGCGTTTGTCGAACAGCGAGACGCGGGCGTGCAGGTCCGGCACGAGCAGCACCTCGCCGCGGCTGTCGAAATGAGCCGGGAAAAGCACATCGGTCACCGTCTCCCGCGGCAGCGGTTTGCCTTCGGGCGTGAAGTATTGCAGGCGGGCGTTGGCGCGGTCGGCGACGACGACGGCCGGCTCGCGTCCAGGCCGGTTGTCGAACCAGATGCCGTGCGGCGTGCGAAACTTGCCGGCCGTGCGGCCCTCGCCGCCCCAGCTGCGCAGGTACTTGGCGTCCTTGTCGTAGCGATGAACGCAGTGAGAGCCGTAGCCGTCCGCGACGAAAAAGCCGCCGTCCGGGGCGAAGGCCACGTTGGTCGGCCGAAACTCGTCGATCTTCTGGTAGGCCTTCTTGCCGTCGAGCAGCGCTTCCTTCGGGAAACCGATCTTCCAGACGACCTCGCCGCGGAGCGTCGTCTTCACGACCTGGCGATTGTGAATGTCGCACAGGTAGAGGAACTCCTCCTTCCCCTCCTTGCGGATGTCGATGCCGTGGCCGCCGGGGTAATACTCCTTGCCGAAGGAACGGACGAACTTGCCGGCCGGGTCGAAGACCACGACGGTGTCCATCACCGTCCCGCCGTGGCCCTGGTGCTTGATGTAGACCAACCCCTCGGCGTCGATGGCGACGCCGTGCGTGGTTTCCCAGCGCAGCGCGGGCGGCAACTCGCCCCAGTTGTGGACGCACTCGTACTTGTAATCGCCGAAGCCGAGGATCGGATTTTTTTGGTCTGCCTTGTCGGCAGCGTTGAGGACGGCTGGGGCGGCGACCGCGCCGGCGGCGCGCTTCAAAAAGGTGCGGCGCTTCATGGTGTTCCTCGTGGAAAATGACGGCGAGAAGGCGCACTATATCGCGTTGCCGCTTGCGGCTTAGCGGTCAAGCGCCGCGAAGCCGCAAGCGGCCATCGAGGTCAATCTACTTCATGAATGTCGTCCAGCACGCCGCGCGGGATGCAGACCGTGAGGACGGTCAGGTTGCCCGTGGCCTTGTGGCGAACGCCGCGCGGCACGTAGACGACGACACCCGTGTGCAGCTCGATCTGCTCGTCGTCGAGAATCATCGTCCCCTGGCCGGAGATGACGTAGTAGAACTCGTCGGTTCGCTCGTGGTAGTGCAGCTTGGCGTCCTGAATCTCGACGTGGTGAACTTCGGCGGCGGTCCCATCCTTTTCCTCGACGAGGCAGCGGATTTGCCCGCACGTTTCCGCCCAGGGCTTTACCTCCGCCGGGTCGCGACGCAAGAAGTGGGTGGCGGTCGTCATGTTGTCTCCTTGTGCTGCGGAACAGCGAGTCCGGCGGCATGCAAGCCTTTTACGAGCCTTTTTACGAGCCGCGACCGTCAGGGAGCGCTTTTGCTCCAACGCTCCCTGACGGTCGCGGTTCATAAAGGGAGTGTACGCCCAACTCACCTTCAGACAACTTCAAGGCAGATACAGTTTGATCGGCGCGACCGCGTCCTGATCGGCGACGACGGTCACGTTGGCTCGGCCGACGCGACGCGGGTTCTTCGTCTTCTCCGCCGTCAACTGATACTTGCCGGGCAGCACGCCGTCGAAAGAGAATCGACCTTGATCCGCCGTCGTCGTCCTGCCCTTTTCCACTCCTTTTTCATCGCGAAGCACGACTTCGAGGCCCGCAACGGCGGCGGAACCCTCGGCGACGGTGCCGACGATACGGCCGGGGGTGAGCTTGGCGGGGTCGGCGTCCGTGACTTCGACCACCACGGTCTTGAACTCGGGGACGCCCGTCCGGGTGATGAATTGCACGCCGAATTCGGCCGGGCCGGTGCGCTCCTTCGGCACCGGCAACGTCGCCGCCCAGGTCGTTTTCTCGGCGTCGAGCGGACGGCCCGCGACGGTCTCGGCGTCGGGTGGCAACTTGCCGTCGATCGGTTTGCCGGCGAAGAACAAGACTTTCTCGATCCCCGCAAGGCTGTTCGTGCCGGCCGCCTTCAGGGTCACCGTCGTCCCGCGCCGGGCGTAGCGCGGCGGGTCGAGAAAGCGCACGTTTTGCGGCGGCCCGTCGTCCAGGGTCAGCGCCTGCGTGACCGTTTGCAACGCCCCGCCGTCGCGATCGAGCAGGCGCACCTGAAGCTGACGTTGTCCGACGATTCGGCTGGTATCGAGCGGCACGGTCCAATCCGCGACCGCTGCCTCGAAGAGCAAGACCCCCGCCGGACCCTGGGAGGAGAAGCCTATATGCCGCCGACGGTCGCTCGGCAGCGACCGGGTCACTTCGGCGACGAACACGCCGTCCACGATCTTGCCGAGACGCACGTCGAGGCGAGCGCCCGGCGGCGCGTTATCGACTTCGATGACGACGGCTCGTGGGTCGCCGGGCCGCGCGTAGCCGCTGCCGCGCAGGCGCAGGGCGGGTCGTGTCAGCTCGCGCGGCGTGGTCGGATCGCCGACCGCGGCAAACGTCGCGCGGAAGACGAAGGCCCGCTCGACGCCATCGACGGTGAGCGAAAACGAGCCGTCTTCCGCGGCGCCGGGCGTCACTCGCAGGTCTTCCGCCGTTAGGCGGAGAGCGGCGCCGCCCGCCGTCAACTCGCCCCGAAACGTACCCTTGTTGGCGCCAAGAACGCCCGGCAGAACCAGTTCCGCTTTGCAGGGCGGCCCCGTGAATCCCGATGTCGGACGCAGCGAGATTTCAAGCAGGTTTTTCCCATCAGGTTCGCTGCGGTCGCGTGCGGGAGGAGAGAAACGCGCCTCGACAACCTCCACGTAAGAACGCGGGGACGCCACTTCGACGCGGATCGTTTTCACCTCCAATAGCTGGTTTTTCTCCTCCACATCGAGCAGACGAACTTCGAGAGACCCCTGCAATTCGGGTAATTCGGGGGACGGTTTCTGTCCTGCGGTTGGGGCAGCCGGCGGCGCGGCGGCGGGAGGTGTTGACGGCGTAAATGAGACGAGTTTCGTTTCATTTCCCGCCAGGGTGAGCGTCGCTTGCGCACCTGGTAGGACGGCACCGCCGGTGGCCAGCTCGACGCCAATCTTTCGAGTCCGCGGCGACGGGTTGCGCAGAAACAGGTAGTAAGGTTGTGGCTTATCGAGAGGCCGCAGCGCCAGGACGTTGAGAGAAACCTCCGGAGCCTGCGGTGTATTCCCGAGCAGGATTTCGACCCGGTCGGTCACGTCGCGCGCCGAGACGGGCAGGCGGGAATGATACGCCCGGCCGCGGTGGCGAAGTTGGACGAGTACGCCTTCCGGCAGCAGTGCGGACTCGGCGGTGGCGAGGTTGACGCCTACCCGAACAGGCACGATCGCCGGCCCTGCCGAGAGGAGGCGCGGTTCCGCCGCAAGGTCCGGCGACAGGTTCAGGGCGTCGCCTTCCGGTCGCAGCAGGCGCAGTGTCATCTCCGACGGATGCGCGTCGTGGGGACGAACTTTCACGGTCACGCCGCCCGCCGGCGTTTCGGGGGTCAAGCGGAGCTGCCGCGGTTCGGTGCTGACCTCGACATACGACTCGTTCGTGGACGATTTGGGGCGGAAACCGGCCAACTGCCGGGCGTAGAAGCGCCGCAGCAGGGGCGACAACAGTCCCTGGTTCTCCAGGTCTTTTGCCTCATAGGTTGCGCGCTCCGCGCGCCAGGAGGCGACTTCCGCCGAGCGCCGAGTTCGCAGCGCGACGGCGGGTAACGATTCCGTCTCACGCGGGATAATGGCTGGATCGAGCGCTACCAGGACGCGCGCCATCCGGTCGCGCGCTGTTCCATCGTTTCCCTCCTGAAAGGCCGCGGGGACTCCGCGCGACCATGTTTCCGCGAGCGCGGCTTCAAGTCGCTGACCTGTCGCCGTCTGCTGCGAACGGCCGATCTCTCCCGCGAATGTTTCTACCCCTTTAGAGATCGTGCCTGTATTTAATCCGGCCAGATTGAGCAGGGCGGCAGAGGCCCGTGCCCGCATTGCCGCTCGTCGCCATTCTTCTTTTTGAAGAGAGTCCTGACGGACGTCGGCGTCAGCCGAGGGGTCTTCGTAGGGCTGTCCCCCTTCCCGATCCAGGAGGAGAACGGCCTCATCGAGGCGGCGCGCGAGACCGCGGCCAGCCTGCCACAGGCTCAGGCGGTCTTCCACCGCAAGGTGGGGCGATTCGAGGACGGCGTTGACTTCCCGCAGCACCGGGGCCTGGGCGCCTGGCCGGCTGCAGCGAACACGCAGCGAAGCGAGCGCTTCGGCTGTGAACGGTTCGCGGAGTGCGGCCAGTTGTTTTTCGAGTTTCCCCGCGAGGGCGGTCGCCGCCTCCCACTCGGCGGGAGGATGGCTGAGACGGTCGGCCAGGGCGCGGGCAGACTCGACGGCGTCCTGCCAGGCGCGTTCCCGTTCGGGGACGGCTTCAAGATAAGGGGTGTAGGTCGGGAGGAATGCCAGCGCGTTGTCCAGTGTGCGGTAGGCATCCTCCAGCGCTTCGCCGCGCCGCAGGCACGATTGATAGCGTTCCGTCGCGGCTTTGAACGCCTGGTCCGCCTCACGCAGCGGGGCAAAGCCCTGGCCGGTGAGCAGCAGCAATTCACCCTCGTACCGAGCCTGGGCGGCTTCTTCGAGCAGAGTCCGAATCCACGGAAACGCGCGCAGCTGGGCCGCCGCCTTCTCGCCGAGTGTCGCGGTTTCGAGAGCCAGCCGTACCGCTTCGGAGGGCCACGGTCGCTTCGCCTGGGCGGCCAGGTCGGCCAGGCGCCGCAACAACAGCGTCTCCACGAACGCCGGTTGCGACTCGCGTTCTTGCACGATGGCGTTGAGGATGCGTATCCGCTCCGCCCTCGGCGCTTCGTCGTCGGCCGCAAGCCGAAACGCTGCCAGGGCCACGTTAAGTGTGGACTGGTCCTTCAATTTATCGAGCAATCCGGCCGAAAGACGCGGCGCCCCGTCGGCATTCTTCTGGTCGGCGCCGGCAGTCGAAGGCAGCCGGTTGACTTCCCCTCGCACGGCCGCAACCAGGAACTCGTCCACTTTGCGTCCCTGGTCAAGCGCCGGCGCCAGCGCCAGGATCGGCGCCGGCGGCAAACGCAGCACACGCTGGTAATCCTTTTCCCAGGCGGACAGCTCCGCCTCGACATGGGCTTTCAGCGCGGCCGTGTCCGCGCCGCGCCGCCAGCCGCGCTCCGTCTCCAGCAGCAACGTATCGATTCGGAGAACGAGGTGAGGCGCGAGTCGATAGCGTTCCTCGGCCCACCAGCGTTGCCGCGTCTTCCAGGCATCGCGCAGCCAATCGGGGTAGGGTTCCGGCTCGGCTAACGGTGCTGGTTCCGGAACAGGCCCTTTGCCCAGGGCGACGAGCGGGAAATCGGCCGCGTCGCCGAGCAGTACCGGCGTTTGCCGTTCGCGCAGGTTGCGCCACGCCCAGCGTCCGACTCGCGCGCGCACGAACGCCGCCAGTTCGCGCACGGTCACCTGACGGTCGCGCGCGCCGCGCGCATTCGCACCGTCGGCGGCGCCGCGCAAGCCTTCTTCGAGGTAATAGCCGAACACAGTACGCCGCAAATCCTCCGAAGCGAGCGAGACTTCGCCGGGCGAACAGGCACACAGCACAAGGCGGTTCGGATCGGCCACCGACCGAAGATCGTCCTGCACCGCCGCGCCGAGGTCGTTGGCGATCAGTCCCAGGCGAGCGTCGGTGCGTGGTGCCATCACGTCGAGAACGAGCAGTTTCTCGCGGGCTGGACAGGCGGCGAGCGCTTCGAGGACTTCGCGAAGTGGCAGCGCTGTTTCCAGGTGCAGCGGGTCGGCGTCGGCCGGTAGCAGCAGCACGCCGGCATCTCCACTTTTCTGGGCGAGCGCGGACAGGTAAACCACGACCGGCTCCGCAGGGGGACGGCTGCCGAGCGCAGCCAGCGTCTCGCGCAGGGTCGCCCGGTCGGGGCTTGTCCACTTCGGAGAGCTTTTATGGAGGAAATAATCGGCCGCCTGAAATGACTCGCGATCCGCCGCGCCGGGCGTCGAAGGCGGCAGCAGGGGAGAAGAATATTCGGTCACCCACAACGGCACGAAATGAGGGTGCGGTACAGGACGAAAGCGCGTCAGCACCAGGGCCAGACCGGCGCCGCCCGCCAGCAGGACCGTCAGCAACACGAGGAGAACGTGCCGGCGGCGGCGCGAGCGCAACTCTTCCGGTGAGCGCGCCGGCACCTCTTCGCGCCACTGGGATGGTATCGCGTTCGGAGGCACTTCGGCCATGAAAGCAACCTCCCACTGAGCGTAACGAGCCGCGCCCCGCCGGGGGCGCGGGTGTAATCGCGCCCACACGGTCGCGGCGCGGCCCGGTTTCGGGGTCTTACCCCTCACCACCCGGCGGTGGGGGCGCGG
>JBBQPD010000241.1:0-7860 GCA_038331535.1 Gemmatales bacterium
AACAGCCGGCGTTGCAACGACGTGTTGAACGGCGTCCACGCGGCCGACGTGTTGGCGTCTTCGCGTATTTCGCGTGTGAACGTGTGCAATTTGGCGTCGAAATTATCCAGGTGGTGCAACGCGATTGCCTCAGGCGTCATCGGCACCTTCGGGCTGCCGAACTCGAGCGTGCCGTGATGGCTCAAGATCAGATGCTTCAGTCGTAAGAGGAGTTCGCCCGGAAAAGGTTCACCGGTCAGGTCAGGGACTTGCCGCACTCTCTCGTTCAGCATCTCGACGCCGATGACGAGATGGCCGATCAGCTGGCCTTCGTCGGTGTAGGCGAAGGCCCGCTCGAAACTGAGCTCGCGCACCTTGCCGACGTCGTGCAGGAAGACGCCCATCTTGAGCAGGTCGCCGTCGAGTTCGGGATACAGCGGCGCCAGGCGGTCGGCGGCGTCCATCAGGGAGACGACATGTTCGAGCAGGCCACCGATATAGGCGTGATGGACGCGCACTCCGGCCGGGGCGCGGCAAAAGGCTTGCACGAAATCCTGGTCCATCAGGAAACATTCCGCCAGCGCACGCAGGTGCGGATTGCCGAGGCCGCGCAAGAAACGGCACAGTTTTTCGTAGAGTTTACTCACGTCCTGCTTCGTGTGCGGCAGGAAGTCAGCCAGTTCGATGCGCGCCGGATCAACGCGTTCCAGGTTGCTGAGAATAAGCTGAATCGCACCCTGAAAGAGTTGCACCTTGCCTTTGACGAAGAGGAAATCGCCGGTGTCGAAGGAGCGAAACTGCTGGTCGCCGGCGTTCCAGAGCCGGCCGTTGATGGTGCCGCTGCGGTCGCGTAGATCGACCTGGATATAGAGATTGCCGTTACGGTTGGCCCGCAACTGCTTCTCGGCGACGAGGAAGACTTCTTCGACGGAATCGCCGTCAACCAGTTGCTCGACGAAGCGGCGGGACATGATTTTGTCTCTCGGTGCGCGTGCGAACTTGCTCTCCTTCAAGTTATATGGCGGGCGGCGCGTGCCCAATGGCATTTTCCCGGACCAATGGACTGACCCGGAGCGATACGGTACAATGCGGCGGTGTGGGGGGCGACGGCCGAGGAGCTGCCGTAGGTTAGGAGGTTCTGGGTCATGTTGACGGATTACATGGTGACGTGTCCGCACACCGGTTGCCACTGGACTGGGATCCTTTTGCCGAAGGACAATCGGGATGCCTGCAATTTCGTCCGGCCTACGACAAATGAGATTGTGTTCGAGTGCCCACGCTGCCGTGCCGAATGGCGCGCCCGTGTTGTTGGCAACGACGCGGTGCCGTTGCGACTGCTCGATCGGCTAACCGGTTGTTCGCTCGAAGAAAAGGCCGAGCTGTTCCAAACCCTGGCAAGAGAACTGATTGCGGACTCGGACGGGATCCAGCTGCTGCCGATTCGATCGGCGACAGGCACGTTGATGGGTTACTATCTGATGACCGAAGACGACGGGCTTACCGAAATTGACCTAAGCAAGGGAGTCGCCGCGTTAAGCGATCCAGACGGCTTGGTGCCGATCAAAGAGGTGCTCGCCAGCCGCGCCTGGCAGTCGAGCGTCTCACCGGAAACGGCCCCGCAGGTGTAAACCAAACAAAATAACATGACAGTCGGCTTGCACCGCGTGATAGCCGACGCCGATACGTCCCGCCGGGCCGTATGCATCACACCACTCAATTCTGGCCTTGTCGTCGTTGGGGTACTGACCTCCTATTCTTTCCGTAAATCGTCGCAGCCACTGCTCAGCGACGTCGAGGTTCAGTCTGAGCCGTTCGATAGTTTCAAGTAGGTTCTGCCAATTCTGCCGGCAAGCCCGTGTCATGTACACGTGGTAGTGGTGCATTGGCACTCCTCCGAGCGAGTTGTCGCGTCCATGCTTTGCACCGACGACGCACCGAGAATACCACGACTCCTCACCGAGTCAATCCGCCGACGCATCACGAGACCTGGTCATGTCCTCTCACAAGAAACTCCTCGCCTTCGACCTCGGTGCCGAGAGCGGCCGCGGCGTGCTCGGTCTCTTCGACGGCCAACGCCTGCGGCTCGAAGTCGTCCACCGCTTCGCGAATACGCCGGTGCGCGTTCTCGACGCGCTGCACTGGGACGTGTTGCACCTCTATCACGAGATGTTGCAGACGTTGCGCCGCTGCGCCGCGGAGCACGGCGGCGTCGATGCGCTCGGCGTCGATACCTGGGGCGTCGATTTCGCCCTGCTCGGCCGCGGCGGCACACTGCTCGGCAACCCGCGCCACTACCGCGATCCGCACACCGAAGGTATCTTGGAACTCGCCTTCGAGAAGATGCCCCGCGCCGACCTCTACCGCCGTACCGGCCTGCAGTTCATGCGCTTCAACACGCTCTTCCAGCTGCTGGCCCTCCAGCGCGACCACTCGCCACTGCTGGACGCGGCCGAGACAATGCTCATGATCCCGGACCTGTTCAATTACTTCTTCACCGGCATCAAGGTCAACGAGTTCTCTGACTCCTCGACGAGCCAGATGCTCGATCCCGCCACGCGCGGCTGGGCCTACGACGTCATAAAAGCTTTCGACCTGCCGACCAATATTCTCGGCACGCTGGTTCAACCGGGCACGGTGCTGGGACCGCTGCGCTCGTCCGTGGCGGCCGATACCGGCGTGACTTCGTGTCCGGTCGTCGCCCCGGCCACGCATGACACGGGGTCCGCTGTCGCCGCAGTACCGGCCTCGACGCCGATGTGGGCCTACATCAGCTCCGGCACCTGGTCGCTGATGGGCGTTGAGCTGCCGGCGCCGTTGCTGAGCGAGAAGGCGCTGGCCTACAACTTCACCAACGAGGGGGGTGTCGGCGGCACGGTGCGCCTGCTGAAGAACATCATGGGTCTCTGGCTGGTGCAGGAGTGCCGCCGTGCCTGGGAGAGAGCCGGTATTGCGTACAACTACGAAGAACTAATGAAGCTGGCGGTCGCGGCGCCGCCATTTACCAGCATCGTCGATCCGGATGATACCGGTTTCATTCTGCCCGCCAACATGCCGCAAGCGCTGGCCGACTTCTGTAAGCGCACCGGCCAGCCTGCCCCGCGCGATCCCGGCGCGACCGTCCGCTGCGCTTTGGAGAGTTTGGCGCTCCGGTATCGGTGGGTACTCGAACGCTTGGAGGAATTGACCGGCAACAGAATTGAGGTCATCCACGTCGTCGGCGGCGGTAGTCAGAACACGCTGCTCTGCCAGCTGACCGCCGATGCTTGTGATCGTCTCGTACTGGGCGGGCCGGTCGAGGCGACCGCCATCGGAAATGTGCTGGTGCAGGCGCTCGGCTTGCGATTGCTCGGTTCCCTCGCCGAGGCGCGCGAAGTGGTGCGGCGGTCCTTTGAAGTAATCCCTTATGAACCGCGCCGTCACGATGACTGGCACGAACCGTATCAGCGCTTCCAGGCCCTGCTAAAATGGTAGCCGACTCTCCATTACCGAGGCCAGAAAGTCGCTTACGAGCCGCGACCGTCAGGGAACGCGAGGAACGCTCCCTGACGGTCGCGGCTCGTAAGTTGCTTTTTTGCCAACGCCCGTCTCGATCGCCCATCTACTTGCTGAACGGACTCGCATCCGGTCCGCTCACGGGAGGCAACGCCGTTCCCCGTGTCGACGTCGGCAGAGGTGCCGATGGCGGCGGGGCAAAGGTGCGTACGCCGCTTTCGGCCTGGCTCGCGGGCGGCACCGGCAACACCAGACTCGTCGGCGGAGGCGAGCCGAGGTTCGGACTCGGGTCGAAGCCCTTGGCACGGCCGGGAACCTCTGGCGCCGTCGTGGGAGGCATGCCGCCGACGCCGTCATCGAAAGACACCGGCGAACGCGGGGGCGGCGTCGCTGCTGCGGCTGCTGCCGGAAGAGGATTCGGCTGAGATGCCGGGATTTCCGGAGGCGGCGGCTTCGGGTCTGATCCGTAGCGACTGCCCTGAATCTGGGGCGGCGGCGTACGCATGTCTGTCGTTGGGATCGCGCGCTGAGACGGAGGTTCCTCAGGTGGTGCGCTGGGCGGCGTAAGCGTCGTCTTCGGTTGCGTCTGGAAGCCGTTCACACTGGCCGGTCCGTTCAGCGGACTGAGCGCAGGCGCAGGCCCAACCGTCGATGGCGTAACATTCCTCGATGAAGCCGCACCGACGTCCGGCGCGGCCACCGTCGGTCCGGCTCCGGCGTTGAGCGCGGGATTCACGACGCTCGGCGGCCCAGTCACCGTCGTCGGCGCGGGCGTGCTATTTCGCCCCAGCATCGGGGGCGGGTTATAGGTGCGTTTTGGCGCGGAGGTCGATTCACAGCCGCCGCCGGCCAGGGCCAGGCCGAACCAGAATGTCCCGACCCAGGCGATCGCGGGCTTCTTGCCCATACCTTCTCCCCCTTCCCCGTCCTGTGGAAGCGCACCCGTCCGATCCCCCTCGGCTGGGTTCGCCCTGTAATCCGACGCCGATCCTTCGGCACCGAGCGCTAACGAAGTTGCGCGGCTCATAACGTGGATGCCACGAATAAGCAAGAGCAAAATCGGACAATTACCTTCGGCTCATTGTCCCCATTTCCACCCGCTTATCTCCGGCATGTCTTCACCATGCTTCATGATGTATTGCTTGTGCTCAATGAGCTTGTCCCGCAGTTCCTGCTTGAGATAGCCGGCGTTTGCGCCGATGGAGGGCACGCGATCGATCACGTCGCCTATGAGGTGGAAGCGATCCAGATCGTTCACCACCGTCATGTCGAAAGGCGTCGTCGTCGTGCCCTCTTCCTTGTAGCCGCGCACGTGCAGGTTCCGGTGGTTCGTTCGCCGATACGTCAGCCGATGGATCAGCCAGGGGTAGCCGTGGAAGGCGAAGATGATCGGCCGGTCTTTCGTGAAGATCGCATCGAAGTCGCGGTCGCTCAAGCCGTGCGGATGCTCCGTCGCCGGTTGCAGCTTCATCAGATCGACGACGTTGACGAAGCGCACTTTCAGTTGCGGCAGCATCTTGCGCAGCAGATGGGCTGCGGCCAGGGCTTCGAGCGTCGGTACGTCACCGCTGGCGGCCAGGACCACGTCCGGTTCGCCGCCGCGGTCAGTTCCGGCCCACTCCCAGATGCCGAGACCGGCCGTGCAGTGCTTGACTGCCGCGTCCATGTCCAGCCATTGCGGCGCGGGCTGCTTGCCGGCCACGATGACGTTCACGTAGTTCCGGCTGCGCAGGCAGTGGTCGGTGACGCTCAGCAACGTGTTCGTGTCCGGCGGCAGGTAGACGCGAATAATCTCGGCTTTCTTGTTGATGACGTGGTCCAGAAACCCGGGATCCTGGTGGCTGAAGCCATTGTGGTCTTGCCGCCAGACGTGCGAGGTCAGCAGGTAATTGAGCGAGGCGATCGGCCGCCGCCAGGGAATGTGGCGCGTCACCTTCAGCCACTTGGCGTGCTGGTTGAACATCGAGTCGATGATATGGATGAACGCCTCGTAACACGAAAAGAAGCCGTGCCGTCCCGTGAGTAGGTAGCCTTCGAGCCAGCCCTGACACTGGTGCTCGCTCAGCACTTCCATGACCCGCCCCACGCGCTTGACGTGATCGTCTTCCGGCGCGGCGTCCATCTCGACGCGATCGGTGACCTCGAAGACGGCGTTCCAGCGGTTCGACGCCGTCTCGTCGGGGCTGAAGATGCGAAAATTGCGGTCCTCGGCGTTGAGCGTGAGCACGTCGCGCAGGTACTGCCCCTGCGCGCGCGTGGCCTCGGAATCGACCGCGCCGGGTTTCGGCACGGCGACGGCATAGCTCAGGAAGTCCGGCAAACGCAAGTCTTTCAGCAGTAGACCGCCGTTGGCGTGCGGGTTGGCGCCCATTCTCCGCTCGCCCGCCGGGGCCAGTTCCGCCAGCTCCGGACGCAGCCGGCCAGCCGTATCGAAAAGTTCTTCCGCCTTGTACGAGCGCATCCAGTCTTCCAGTATCGTCACGTGTCCGGGGTGCGTCGCCATCTCGCCCATCGGCACCTGATGCGCGCGGAAGGTGCCTTCGACCTTCTTGCCGTCCACCACTTTCGGCCCCGTCCAGCCCTTTGGCGAGCGCAACACGATCATCGGCCAGCGCGGCCGATCGGTGACGCCGCCGGTACGGGCGTCGGTCTGAATCCGCCTGATCTCGGCGATCACCTTGTCCATCGTCGCGGCCATCGCCTGGTGCATCGCTTCAGGTTCGCTGCCCTCGACGAAATAGGGGACGTAGCCGTTGCCGCGGAAAAACTGGTCAAATTCCTCGTGGCTGATGCGCGCGAGGACGGTCGGGCCGGCGATCTTCGCGCCGTTGAGATGGAGGATGGGCAGCACCGCGCCGTCGTGGACGGGGTCGAGAAACTTGTTGGAGTGCCAGCTCGTGGCCAGCGCGCCGGTCTCGGCTTCGCCGTCGCCGACGACGCAGGCGACGATGAGGTCCGGGTTGTCGAAGGCGGCCCCGAAGGCGTGCGACATCGAGTAGCCCAGCTCGCCGCCCTCGTGGATGGAGCCGGGCGTTTCCGGCGCGACGTGGCTGGGAATGCCTCCGGGGAACGAGAACTGTTTGAACAGCTTCTTCATCCCCGCCTCGTCCTGCGAGATGTCGGAGTAAAACTCGCTGTACGTCCCTTCGAGGTAGGTATTCGCGACCAGCCCCGGCCCGCCGTGGCCGGGTCCGGCGATGTAGATCATGCTGAGGTCTTGTGCTTTGATGACCCGGTTGAGATGGACGTAGAGAAAATTGAGGCCCGGCGTTGTGCCCCAGTGGCCGAGCAGGCGCGGCTTGACGTGTTCGAGCCGCAACGGTTCTTTTAGCAGCGGGTTGTCGTAGAGGTAGATCTGGCCGACGGAGAGATAGTTGGCCGCACGCCAGTAGGCGTCCATTTTCCGAAGAAGATCCGCTGACAACGGCTTGTCACTCATCAGGTGCCCCATCGATTAGGAAGACGGTTCATGTATTCCGTCATCTTATCGAGGGGCCGGCTGAGGATGACAAGGTGACCGGGTGACAAGGTGACAAGGTGACCGGGTGACAAGGTGACCGAATGATAAGGTCTGGCCCTTGTCACCCGGTCACCTTGTCACCCAGTCGCCTTGTCAGCGCGCTCCCGGCGGCAACTGCGGCGGCAGCGGCACCAGGGCACCCGCTCCGGGCACCGGCACTCCCGCCTGAGCTTCCATGAACGCCTGTTCGCGTGCCAACGGGAACGGCGGCGACGGTGGGAAATACTGCGGCGGGTGATCGAGATAACGCGGCGACGGCAGCGTTTGCCCAGTCGCCGGAAGCCACGTTTGACAACCGGTCAGCACCGCCAGCGTCAGCCCCAGCGCCGCCACACCGCCCCGTTTCGCGCATCGCGTGCTGCTCATGTTTCCCATTCCCCCGCACTGAGAAAGGCATTAAACGATCCGCGAACGAGCCGATCGGCCGGCGCGGCCTTGCGCCCGTGACTCGCCCCGTTCGAGTCCGGAAGTGCCTACCCTTCCCATCGGCCGGTAGGCGGGGAATTATTTACTGGATTTGCGGATGGAATCGGACACTATAGGGACACGACTCGCGTTCTGCTCGCTTCCTCTCATGTCTTCGAGCGGGCGACGAGTCCAGGGGCGCGGCACGGCGGCCGCGCCCGGAACAGCGTTCCGGCAGGAGAATTGGCGTGTCGAAGATCAGCAACCGGCGCCGCACGGCGTCGCTCCCTCTTATCCGCCGCTGGTCGGCGCCCGACAACCCACTACCCGTGCGGACGATCCGCGTTCCCCCCCGCACACAGCCGCCCCGGACCAGGGCGGACCATCGACTCGGCCAGGACACCGGACCGGTCGGCCGCCCGTTCGACTTTTGCCACCATGTCCGTCGGCTATGCGCCGACGTC
>JBBQPD010000242.1:0-7846 GCA_038331535.1 Gemmatales bacterium
AGCCGCGCACAAAGTAAGCGGTTGACAGACCGCTTACTTCGTGCGCGGCTCCTCGACGGTATCCACGGCGCGGAGTTCTCGCCTCCACCCACCTAAACACACATAAGCGGCGAACAACAGGCCGACGACGCCGGCCACGGCGAGCTTGACGCCACCACTGATGAACCAATCCGGAGCACGCGCCACGCCCGCCTCAAGGAGCGCCGCCGCCGACAGCAGCGGCACGCAGCCGGATACCAGCAGCAGCGCTTCCTTGCCGACGCGGGCCATCTCCTCGCGCCGCGGCCACGGTCGGGCGCGGTAAATCCCCTGGGCCAGCAGCAGCCCCGCCCCTCCCGCAATCAGAATGGCCGGGATCTCCAGGACGCCGTGCGGCAACACGCCGGTGGCGAAGGCACGGCCCTGTCCGGCCTCGGCGAAGACCGCCGCCAGCGCCCCGAGCAAGACGCCGTTGGAGAACATCAGCCAGACGGTCGGGACGCCGAGGAGGATGCCGAGGGCGAAAGCGACGAGGCTGACTTGCAGGTTGTGCGTGAACAGGAAGCTGGAAAACGCGGCAAATTCGCCCGTCGATTGCAGGGACGTCGGCTTGTTCGGTTCGATCATCGGGAAGTCGGACGGCAGCAAGTGCGCTCGCGCCGTCGCCGGGTCAAAGCGCGAGACGAGGTAGCCGAACGCCGCGCCGGCGAAACAGAGCAGCGTCGCCAGGCCGAGCTGCGGCAAATAGCGGCGAAAGATGACAGGATAGGCGCGCAGCAGCCAGACGACGGCGGCCCACAACTGGATCGGCTCCTTGCCGTAAATAGCGAGGTAGGCGCGGGCGAGGAGATCGTTGAGGTAACGGACCGTCGCCTAGCCGCTGACGAACGTCTGGGCCTGGTTGAGGTCGGAGGCGGTGCGGCGATAGAGCTGGCCGAACGTCACGGCCTCGTCGTCGCCGAGGGAGCGGGGGCCGCTGTCCTCGACGCGGCCGAGGATTTCTTCGAGACGCCGCCAGTCGGGGCGGCGCTGGTTGAGGAAGGTGGAGAGGTCCATGATTCAACTTTCTGCCGCTTGCGGCTTAGCGGGCGGTGTCCCTAAGACGCAAGCGGCCATCCGTCAGGATCGCACTCCGGTCTTCAGCGCCGTATGCCATGCTTTCGCGGCTTTCCGCGATGTGCTGGAACACGTCGAGTCGTGGCCCCGATAGCATGAATGTGCTTCGTTGAGACGTACAATTTTCGCATGGCCACGTTCATCGACGATCAGGTCGGAACGGGCTGGACGCCGGGATCGCACACCCACTTCCGGTTAACCGCCGCGTGGCTCCCCACGGCGAACGTCGGTCTGTTCCAAGAGGCGGTGCGGAAGCTGCGTAAGTCGCTCGGCCTTCGCACTGATTATGAGTTTAAGTTTAGCAAGACGCATCACTGCCCGGATTGGCGAATTGCCTTTTTCAACCGCGCACTCGAGTTAGGATTACGCTTCTCCGGCTACGCGTTCGACAAAAGGCGGATTCGACCCGGTTCGGTCGAGCCGTTCGTGTTCCATCAGGTCTGCGCCACCTCCCTGGCCGTTCACCTGCGCTCGAGCTGCCGGTTTCAGCCCGCGTCTGGAGACTTGTCGGAAAACAAGTAGAGCCGGGCAACCTGCTGGCAACCCGGCCCTGCTTGAATCTAGTGGAACACAAAGCACGGCGTAACCGCGCCCTGTTCGGGTTAGGTCGATTGTTAGTTACTAGCAGGTTTCCGTCCCGAGTCCGCGTACCTGCACCTCCCCGTCGAGTGTTCAAAAGTATTATCGACCCGCCTCTGTCGAAAGTCAAGCTGATCGCTGTCTTCCCAGCCGGTGGGCTTTCTATCCGTTCCAGCAGAATGGGGAAGCGGGGCTGAGAAGGCGGCGAATTCGATATACGTCGTCTGTAAGCGTTGCGCCGAGCACCATGCTTTCGGTGCCTTTCCGCGACGTGCTGGAACCCTTTGGGCGAGGGGCCGCGAAAGCATGAGTGGCCCGTCGTTGGTTGCTCTCATGTTTTCGCGGCCGGTGTGGCCTCGAAGGAGCGGTGACGGTCTCTTGAAGGCCGCGAATGCATGGCTGCCGGCGGTGACGCTTGCTTTGTCTACTGCTCTACGACAGCCATCGCATCAAGAATCCCATCCCGCAGCCCGAATGCGACACATTGAAACCCAGCGCCACGGTGCCACTGAATAGGACCGACCAGCAACCCAAGCCAGTCAGATTGTATCCTCGCCCCGGTAACATCACTCCACCGGCGATAATCGGTACCAGCCAAGCCACTGAAAATACAACATCGGATGAATTGAAAACGAACATTAGCGGCTCGACTATGCCCACGAGAACCATGTAAGCAAGCAAACTGGCGGCAGTGAGCCTCTTGACCCACACTTGCCTATCAGCTGGTCCTGGGAACAGGCCGGCAATTCCAAGTACGCCCCCCGCAACGAAGGCCAGCTGGCCAATAGCGAGCGGTCGGAAACACTCCACGTATCTGCCCCAGCCGACGCCGGCAAGCATCACCAGCAGCGGACTCAATGAAGTAACGATAGCTGACCATCGCACTCGCCGCATTACTCTCCTTGGCAAACTACTGAGTAAATGAACCGGCGCCGTTGTTGTTATGGCTTGCGCCGCGGTCCGGCGATCTCACCTTCCAGCGGTTCGGACAGCACTTCGTCCAACGTCAACGGGCACTCGGTCGGGAAGACGGTCTCGTCCAATCCCGTCTCGGCGACAGCTTGGCGAATCCCATTCCCATAGGCCTTGCCCAATACCTCCGCCGCGTGGTTGCGAAGCGTCCAGCTCTCGAGCAGTTCGGAGAGTTCCTGACGCTGGACCTCAATGGTCTCACGCCAACTCCCCAAGCGTCGCGAAGACTGATGTTCCCACTTCAACAGGTGAGCGATGAGTACGCCCAACCGGCTGGTCACCTCACGCCGATCTCGCTTGGCCATGTCGGACAGGTATTCACTGAGGTTCAGCTGGTCGATCTCCGCGAATCGGCCTTCGGAGACCAGCGCCGACATGGCCTCCAGCCACGCCGTCTCGTCCCGCTCGTAGAGCAAGTGCAATGGCAACACCTCTGCCGTGACCATCGAGTCACCTTCCCACTCGTTGAATTGGTGATGCATCCTCATTACGGTAGAACGCCGTCGCGAAACCGCGCGACGCGGCTCGCCGCGAGTATGGCTCCTGCAGATTACCGCAGTCGGGTACGTTAGGGGGAGTCGAATTCCTGGAAATAATCGATTTCTGAGCAGTTCCGCCCGCGAGCCAGACGGTGCGTGGCGGTGGCGGACATGCGCTGACGACATCGCAGGTGCATGAACGGCATGGACTTACGTTGACAAGCATGTCCGCCAAGCGTGGCGGACATGCTTGGAGCGCGGCGGACATGGTACGCCCGCTAAGCCGCAAGCGGCCATTCATCACGTCCGCATCCCCGTCTTCAGCGCCAGATAGCGATTCACCGCGTCCACCGTCAGCCGCTCCGGGATCGTGTCGAGGACCATGCCGCCCTGACGTTCGAGGTGGCGCAGCAATTCGGCGCGACCGTTCAGCAGGTCGCGGGCTGTCAGCATGTCGTACATCTGCTCGACGTTTTCGGGAGAGCGTGCCGCCAGTTGTTGCAGCGGCACGTCGGCGACGGCCAGCGTGACTGGCAGGTGATAGCGGCGCAGCAACGCCGCCGCGTCGAGGTAGTCGCGCGATACCACGGCGTCGAGCAGGTCGGTGAACACCAGCGTCAGCGCTCGCTTGTGGTGGCGGGCGATCAGGTACGAAAACGCCTCGCGATAGTTGACGTAACACAACTCCGGTTTGACGCTGTACAGCGCTTGCAGGAAGCGGGCGTGCTGTGCCCTGCCTTTCGCGGGCGGCAGCCAGAGATGGACGGTGTGCGAGAAGACCAGCAGGCCGACGTTGTCCTGAAACGTCTGACTGACGTGCGTCAACATGAGCACCGCGTTGATGGCGTGGTCGAGTTTCGTGAGGGTGCCGACGCGCGCCGCCATCATGCGGCCCACGTCGAGGCAGAAGATCAGGTCCTGGCTATGCTCGCTCTCCTGCACGGCGGTGATCGGCTTGTGGCGGCGGGCGGTGGCCTTCCAACTGACGTTGCGGTAATCGTCGTCCGGCGTGTACTCGCGGTAATGGCTGAACTCGCGGCCGGCGCCCGGCAAGCGCTTGGCGCGGTAGCCGCCGCTGCGCACCAGCGTGGTGCGGACCAGCGCCTCGTAGCGGCGCACTTCGAGGAGATTGGGATAGACCTGCACAGGCTCAGCGGCCGGCACCGTGCGATCGACGGAGGCGAGACCGAGCGGACCGTGACAGCGCACCGCCACGTCGCCGAAAGAGAAGTCGCCGCGCTGGGTTGGCAGCAGACGGTAGCTAACGCGCGCCCAGCCGTGGCCCGGAACCGTCAGGTCGAGTTGGTCCGGCGCGGCGCGGAAGTCGGTCGGCGGGCGGTCGCGTAATGCCAGGCGCAGCGAACGGGCGGCGCGGTTTTCGACGACCAACGTCACATCATTCTCGACGCCGAGCGACAGCCGGGCCGGGCGTTCGCGGCGCACGGTTATCTTGCGGGAAGCGCGGGACGCGAGCGCGGCGTCGGCGAGGAAAAGGAGAAGAATGGCGCCGTCGAAACCATAGACGAGCCAGCGGCCCGCGCGGGCGGCGTCCTCCGGCAGCCAACGTGTCAGCAACGGCGCGAGCAGGCCGGCCAGCCAGAGGAGGAGACCGGCTGTCAGCAACCAGACGGCGGTGCGCGTGGGGAGCATGGCCACCGAAGTCCGTAGTCCGTAGTCAGTAGTCAGGAGCGAAGACCGCCTGCCTTCTTTGCTACTGACTATAGACTACTGACCACTGACCCGAGTCGACATGAAGACCCGACAAGCCGTCGTCGCCGAGCCGTTCAAGACCGCCGTCCGCGAGGTCGAGCTTCCCGCCCCGGCGCCGAATCAGATCCTCGTGCAGACCGAGGTCAGTGCGATCAGCGCCGGCACCGAATTGGCCGTCTACACCGGCACGCATCAGTGGTTGAAAGATCCCAACTTGCCGGACTGGAAGTTCCCCTTCAAGCCAGGCTACAGCGCCGCGGGTACCGTCGCCGCTGTCGGCTCGGACGTGAAGGACTGGAAACCGGGCGACCGCGTCAGCTATCCGGGTAATCACGCCTCCGCTGAGCTATTGACGCTTGGCCACGAACGCGGCCGGCTGTGGCGACTACCGTCGAACCTCGGCTTCGAGAAAGCCGCGGTAGCCTGCATCGCCCGCTACGGGATGGGGGCGTCAATCCGCGCCGGTCTGACGCTTGGCCGCTCGGCGGCGGTCCTCGGCCTCGGTGTCATCGGCCAGTTCGCGCTGCGCTGCCTCATGGCCGCGGGCGCGAACCCCGTCATCGGCATCGATGCCGTCGCCATGCGCCGCGACGCTGCCCTTGCCGCAGGGGCCGATCGTGTTATCGATCCGTCCGGCGGCGAGGCGCGGGCGCAGCTCAGTCAGTTCCTGGGTCAGCGCGGGGCGGAGATCGTTGCCGACGCCACCGGTGTACCGGACGCGATCCCCACGGCGATGTCTTTGGCCTGCGACGCCGGACAGGTCATCGTCGTCGGTAGCCCCCGCGGTAAGGCGAAAGACGTCAACTTCTACGACGACCTGCATCGCCGCTACATCGAGGTGTCGGGGGCGCACGGCAACATGCTCTTCGAGCCGGCGCACACGCGGCTGGCCGGTGCGTGGGATATCGACAAGGCCCAGAAGTGGCTGCTGGCGGTGCTGGCGTCAGGCCGGCTCAGTCTCAACGGCCTGATTACGCATCGCATTGAACCGGCGCAACTCGGCGAGGCGTATGAGGGGTTGCTCAAGAAGAAGGACGAGTACCTCGGCGTCGTGGTGAAGTGGCGGTGAGAATGGTGGCCGCTTGCGGCTTGGCGGCAGCCCTCGCTAAGCCGCAAGCGGTTGGAACGCGGTGTGATGTCCGACGCCTGGATGTACGTCCTGCTCTGCGTCTCTGCGTTCGCTGCGGGCGTGATGAACGCGATCGCCGGCGGCGGCACGCTGTTGACGTTTCCCTCGCTCGTCTGGGCGCTGGGGGGCATTCGCGACGCGGCGGCGATCGCCAACATGACGAGCACCGTCGCGCTGGTGCCCGGCTCGCTCGCCGGGGCGTGGGGCTATCGGCGGGAGTTACAAGGCGCGCGGCCGTGGCTGCTCTTGCTTCTGGGGCCGAGCCTGGTCGGCGGCTTGCTCGGCTCGTTGCTGCTGATCTGGTATCCGGGCGTGTTTTCCGCCGTCATCCCCTGGCTGCTGCTGGCGGCGGCGCTGCTGTTCCTCGTCCAGCCGTACCTGAGCCGCCTGCTGCCGACAGCGGGTGAGTCGGCGTTGCCGTCGGCGTGGTTGTGCGGCGTGGTGGCCGGTTTTCAGCTCCTCGTCGGCGTGTACGGCGGTTACTTCGGCGCCGGTATCGGTATCCTGATGTTGTCGGCGCTCGGGCTGATGGGCTTGCACGACATTCATCGCATGAACGCGGTGAAGTCAGTGCTAGCGGCGGTCATCAACGGCGTCTCGGTCGTGGTATTCCTCCTCGATGGCCGGATCGCCTGGGGCCTCGCTCTGCTGATGGCCGGCGCTGCCGTCGCCGGAGGTTTTGCAGGTGCGCACTACGGCCGTCGGCTGCCGCGGACGCTGGTGCGCTGGACCGTGATCGTACTCGGTTTCGGTCTGGCGGCGTATTATTTCTGGAAGTGATCGTTCGCGAAACGGCAAGCCGCGGCGACACGACAAACAGGAAAGGACTACGAGATGAAGAACAGGATTCGTACCGCCCTGGCTCTCGCGGGCATCTGCCTGACGACGCTCTGCGCCGTCTCTTCCCAGGCTCAAGAAAAGGACAAGGAGAAAAAAGTGGTGACCACCGCGTCGGGTCTGCAATACGAAGAACTCAAGGAAGGCACCGGCGACGCCGCCAAGGCGGGGGACACGGTCGAGGTGCATTACACTGGCTGGCTGAAGTCGGACCAGACCAAGTTCGACAGCAGCCTCGACCGCGGCAAGCCGTTCTCGTTCAAGCTCGGCGCCGGCATGGTCATCAAGGGTTGGGACGAAGGCGTGGCCGGCATGAAACCAGGCGGCAAACGCAAGCTCACCATCCCGGCGGCGCTGGCCTATGGCAAGCGCGGCGCCGGCGGCGTCATCCCGCCCGACGCCGACCTGGTATTTGACGTGGAATTGCTCAAGGTTAAGTGAGGTTTCGTAGGGCGAGCCTCCGGCGTAAGCCGGGGGAGGACGCCTCGGCGACTTCCTCCCCCGGCTTACGCCGGAGGCTCGCTTTAGCTTCTTGAATGAGTCCAACCCATGAGCAACATCTTTCTGCGCCTGGCGGCTGTCCTGTGCCTCCTCGCGGCCGGCTGCGGGCCGCCTGAGGACGAGAAGGGCGCCAAGACGACCGAGTCCGGGCTGAAATACATCGACCAGGCCGAGGGCGACGGCGATCCGGCGAAGCCGGGAGACGTCGTCGAGGTACACTACGTCGGCACGCTGCGGGCCGACGGCAGCAAGTTCGACAGCAGCCGCGACCGCGGACCGCCGTTCAAATTTCCGCTGGGCGAGGGGCGGGTCATCAAGGGCTGGGACGAGGGCATCGTCGGCATGAAGCCCGGCGGCAAACGCAAGCTCATCATCCCGGCCAACCTCGCCTACGGCGAACGCTCCCCGTCGGACAAAATCCCGGCCAACTCCGACCTCGTGTTTGAAGTCGAGCTGGTCCGCATCGTTTCCACCATACCGGGGCTTGCCAAACTGGAAATCGAAGACCTCAAAGTCGGCGACGGCGACGAGGCCAAGAAGGGCA
>JBBQPD010000243.1:0-7823 GCA_038331535.1 Gemmatales bacterium
GGTTGCTCGGCTCGATCAGCTCCAGCTGCGAGTTCAAGCTCCAGTAACTTTTCTTCAGGAGAATGTTGCGCTCGAACCAGATGGCGGAGACGTTGCGGAAGTTGTAGTAGCCGTGCTTCGCCGTCTTGCCGGCGGCGATGAAACCGCCCAGGGCGGCGCCGGCGGCGACGACGGTGAGCAGGACGACGACCAGGCCGTAGCGGAACAGCCGCCGCCAGTCGAAGACCTCGCGCACCGGCACCCTCTCGACGCGCTCGGCCGCCTCGTGGATGGTTTCGCGCACCATGGCCGGCGAGAAGCCGAGAACGCGGCACGCCTCCGGGTCGGACAGCTCGACGGCGGTGATGAGCCGGTCGCCGAGCAGGTTCGGGAACTTCCGCTCCAGCAGCAGCGCGAGAGCGGCGTCCTTGAACTCCGAAAACAGCCGCGTGACCACCTTGGAGGCGACCAGGGCGGTGGCAGCGCCGGCCAGCAGGATCAGTACGCCGAGGCGCACTCCCCAGGGCAAAATCTTGACCCAGTCCCAGCTAAAGAGTCGGAACGTGCCGTAGTCGATCAACAGGCCGATCCAGAACCACAGCGCCAGGAAGAGGAGGAAGACGGCCGCGCCTTCGAGCCAGACGTAGGTGCGGATGTACTTGCGCAGCCGATCGAGTGGACTACGCACGCGCTCGTGAGCGTGGGCCAGGTTCGTGGACCGCGACGGGGTGAGGGTGGCCATGGGAAACCTACTTGCTATTAGCCTCTTCGTTTCCGTTTACGTTTCGCGCGGATTCGCGCGTAACGTAAACGAACACTGCCTGTTTACGTTTCGCGCGAATCCGCGCGAAACGTAAACAGATGCATCACGCCAGCCGCAGCAGCTTGCGGATCAGCCACTCCAGCGACAGCAAGCCGACCACCACGACCAGCACGATCGACAGGATCGGCTTACCGTCGTTCGCCTTCCAGAAGCCGGTGTCCCACAGGTCTTCCGGCTTGCCGCGGCTCTTCTGCACCGACTCGTCCTTGTCGATGCACGTCGGAATCTGGTCGGCGTTGCTCAGGTCGAAGAACAGCCGCGGCTTGTCCTTGTCGATCTTCGTCTTCGCGCTCTCGCCCTCGCCTTCCAGCTTCGGTCGGGCCAGCGCCTTGAGCAGCTCGTCGTACTCCTTGCCGGACATGCGCAGCTTCACGTCCTCCGCGTTGCTGGCGAGCTTGTACAGCGTGTCGAAGTCAGGCCGGGTGTCGTCCTTCTCCAGGTTGGACGGATCGACTACCAGGGTGCCCGATTCGGTCAAGTTCATGTCGGGGACGGTCAGCTCTACGTCGAAGATGCCGGGCGACGACAGGCGGAACTGCACCGAGAAGATGCCGTCGCTGCCGACCTTCGGCTTCAACGTCTGTTCGAGATCGCTCGGTTTCAGCTGGCCGATGCCGCGCGGCTTGAGCGCCAGCTTCATCTCGCCCTTCTGAATCTTGATGCCGTCATTGCCCAGGGCCGAGGCGTCCACCTGGATGAACTGGTCCGTCTTGTACGGGCCGCCCAGTTCCAGCGTCAACCGCTTGTTGACCTTGCCCTGGGTGCGGGCGCCGGCATAGCGCAGCAGTTTCGTCCAGAAGCGTTCGTGATACGCTTCCTTTGCCTGCCGCAGCCGCCACGTCTCGCTCGAACCGATCCAGGCGACGCGCTTCGGCGAACGCGGGTCGCTGATGACGAAGTACGGCATCTGTTCGTTGTCGTCAGTCTTAGCCTTCGGGTCGCTGAAGCGAGCGAGAACCTGGCTGCCGGGCGCCGCCTTCTTCACGGGGTAGAAGCTGTAGAAGCCGTTATGGTAATGACTCTCGGTCTCGGTGCTGGTGCCGTAGATCGCGTCCCAGTCTCCCAGGAAAGGCACCTTGTCCAGCGGCTCCTCAGTCAGCCGCAGGAACTCCAGGTCGGACGTGGCCCCGGTGAAATCGAGCTTCCACGGCGAATCCGGGTTACGGACCGTCTCGACCGTGTCGATGTCCTTGAGGACGACGGGCAGCACGTCGATGATCGGTTGCAGCTTGGCCTTGTGGTCGCCGGGGCGGGCCAGACGCTTGGTGTAGAGCGGGCCGCCGAGGATGACCAGGCCGCCGCCATTCTCCACCCACCTGCCGATATTGGCGCCAGTCGAGGTCTTGAGCCGTGTCCAGTCGGGGTCGATGGCGACGACCACGTCGTAAGACGCCAGGTCGTTGATCGCCTCCTCAGATTCCGGCTTGGTGATCTCGATCTCGGGCTTGTAGGTGGACGGGAACTCGGTCAGCAGGCGCCGCTCCGGAACGCCGTGGACGACGCCGATCGGATGGCTCGAATCACTGGGGCTGCTCGTCTGAAAGACGAGGGTAAGGCGGGCCAGGTCTTTCTGCGTCTCGCGGATGAGCAGCTCGCGCAGGAACTGGTAATCCTTCGACGCCGAACTGGTGAAGATCAGCACGCTGAGCGGCTTCTTCTGCACGCGGACGCCGCCGACTTTTTGCAGGTGGTCGGTGCCCGGCGTCGTGTCGTTGACGTGCTTCTTGACGCTCACCTTGAAGCGGTATTCCTCGTCCTTCGCCGTCTCGCCGAGACCCCACTTCTTGATCTTGGCGTAGGTCAGCTCCAGTTCCTTTTTCTCGGTATCGGTCTTTCCCTTGAGAGAGGCGAGGGCGACGGCGAGCGGCTTGCTCTTCATGACGGCGGCGAGGTCTTCGGTCGGCCCCTTGGCCGCCAGCTGGGCCAGCATGCTCGCCTCGATCTGGAACTCCGCGGCGGCGCGCGGCCGCGGGCTGGCGTCAAAAATGGTCGGCTGCGTCGGCGTCAGGATGAGCGACGGGCCGATCGCGACCTCTTCCAGCGGCGCCTCCTTGTCGGCCGTTTCCGGCTTCTCGTCCGGGTTTCGCTTCTTCGGCGGCCGCTGCTCAACGACGGTGATGTCCAGCGGCGTCTCCGTCTTGGTCGGCACGCCGTCCTTGATCGTCTCCACCGTCTTGACCTTGGTGATCTCGAGCTGAACGCCCTGGACTTCTTCATTCGGGAGGCCGTCGCCCTTGATCTCGGCGACGATGCGGAAGGCGTCGTCGGGCTGCACCTGACGCGGGTGGCGAATGTCGATGACCTCAATGCGGGCCTGCGGCCGGACGGCGCCGACGCCGACGACGATGATCGGGATCTTCTTCTCGGCGGCCTTGCGCTTGATCTCCTCGATCATTTCCTGCGAGCCGAGGTGGCTGCGGCCGTCGCTGACGAGGACGATGGCGCGCGTCAAATTATTCTGCTCGCGGGCCAGGGTGTCGGCCAACGCCTGGTAGACGTTGGTGCCCTCGAAGGTCGCCTTGTCGATCATGCGGGCGTTGTACTTGGCCAGCTCGACGAAGCGTTCGCGCTCGGTTTCGTTCCACTCGTCCGCCGGCTTCATCCACGGCTCTTTGCGGGCGAGGAAGCTCTTCGTCTTTTCCGGGTTCCAGTCCTCCGGCGCCAGCTGATGGGCTGTCGGCTTGAGCCAGGCGCTCCAGAAATCCTTCGGCATCACCGAAACGTCGCCCACTTCGCGGCGCTTCTCCGGGTGTTTGGCCAGGTCTTCCCACTCGCCGCGCGAGTAGAAGCGACCGTTGGCGAAGTGAAAGTAACCCTCGTCCAGGCCGGAGCCGAAGCGATAGGCGGTGATGGCGTTGGTGTCGGTCAGCTTCTTCATGAAGGCGCCGTCGTTCTTCTGAATGAACGCCAGCACCTTGTCCTGACGGCTGGGCAGCTTGAGCAAATCCTTGGCGTCGGGCGGCGGTGGGTCGTCGCGCGTGTCGATCATGCTCAGCGACGTGTCGAACAGCAGCACCGCCTTGGAGCGGATGGTGGTCTGCTCGTACTTCTGGATGGCCGGCAGCAGGAAGACGAAGGCGAGGATGGCGTAGACGGCGGTGCGCAACACGCCGAGCAGACTGGCCCACCACGGCCCGATGCTGCGGCTGTCCTTGTAATACATCATGGCGATGTAGAAGATCGCCGCCACCAGGATGACGGTGAGCGTGACAATCCACACCATCGGCGGCCAGGTGTAGCCGAAGACCTTCATCGGCTCGGTCAGTCGGCGGAACACGAATTCCCGGATTTCGGTGCTGCCTGGTTCGCTCATATCTATCGTCCGTATTTGCCGCTTGCGGCTTAGCGGGGGGCGCACCCGCTAAGCCGCAAGCGGCGAACTCGTAATGGTTACGCCGCCGCCCGGGCCGGCGCCGGGGCGTGGGCGTCGCTGCCCTTCAAATGGAAGCTCAGGTGAACCGCCATCGCCTGCTCGGCGATCAGGATCAGCAGCGCCAGAAGGTAAATCCACGGCTGCTCCGACACGTCCGGCTCGCGGTTCTTGAAGCCTTCGAGACTGTCGCCGGGCGAGATGAGCATCACCTTGCCCTTCTTCGAGTCCTTCTGGTCCTTGCGCTGCAACTTGTCGGTCTCCGTCCGCGCCAGGTTGCCCTCGGCGTTGGCGTCCACGTTGAACGACAGCGACAGTTCGTCCTTCTCGATGCCCTTGATCGGCGTCAGCTCGAAGGTGTAGATGCCCGGCTCGCGGGCCTCGGTGTAGGTCATTGTCAGCCGGTCGTTCTTCAGCTCCAGCTGGCGTTTGGGCAGATCTTTCGGCTTCGCGGGCGGCAACATCTGGCCGTCCTCTCCCTTGGTCCGCTCCTGCGGAGTGAACGTCACCTTCACGTCGCTCTGGTAACGCTCCTTGTCGAAGGAAAACTCGATGGCGTTCTCCTTGGGGTCGGCGGAGAGAACGCGGTTGAGGCTGTCGCCCTGGCTACTCAGGTATGCCTGCATCGGGCGGATGAAGTTCGGATAGGTCCACTGGGCCGGGCCGCTGGCCCACTCGTTCCAGCGCTGCTTGTCCAGGTCTGGGTCGCCGGCGGTGCCCGCCGCGCCGGCGGTGGTCAGCACTGCGACGGTGTAGCCGCCGCGGTCGTTCTTGAAGTCAATGCCCGTATACTTGCGAGCGAAGACCAGCGGATCGCCGAAGCGAACGCGATCGCGCAACCGCGTGAGGTTGCCCTTGAGTTGGGTCATCTTCGGGTGCGCCCAGAGCTTCGGCATGTCCGGCTTATCCGGGTTCTTCTCGTCGCCAGCCTCGTCCATCAAGCGCTCCAGCGCCCGGTCGAGCTGGGCCAGCGAATCGTTGCGCAAAGCGTCGATGATCAGTTTCGTGTAGCCACGCACGGCGGCTGCGTACTTGCTGAAATCGGTGTCGGTCTTGCCGATCTCTTCCGTCAGCTCGACGGCCTTGCTCGAGAGCTTCTGCGCGTCTTCCTTGAAATCGTCGATGGAGCTGCGAATCTGCGGCATGGTGATGACCTCGGCCACCTCCTTCGCCGGCACAGCCCAATCGGAAGACGGATACTGCGGCCGGAAATAACGGCCGACGAGCAAGTTGTCGTAATAGTAGGTCGGCATCATCGCCAGGCCGAAGGCGTTCTGGTTGACGAACGGGTGCGACGTGTCGCGGAAGAGAATCTTGCCCTGGAGGATGCGCGCCGGTTTTTTATCGTCGGGCTTGGCGTCGTCGCGCGGATCCCAGCCCTGAATCCAGACGCGGCGCATCAGGCGCTTCATGTCGTCCTCGGTCGGCTCCTTCTTGCCCTCGTTGGCCGCGATCCACTTCTTGAGCTGGTCCCGCCGATCCTGGTTCTCCAGCAGCACGCCGAGGAGGTCAACCTTTCCCTTGGGGTCGAGCATGATGGGGAACAACCCCTTGCGCTTGACGTGCAACTCCTCGTTGAGGAACGCCGCGTGCGTCTTGGGGCCGAGGAAGTAGACGAGACTACCGCCCTTATCGACATACTTCTGGAGCTTGTCGAGCGTCGCCTCGTTGGCGATCGGCGGCACGTCGAGCAGGTAAATCGTCGGGTAATCGGTCAGCTCAAGTTTGTCCAGTGCCTCCACGGTCTCGCGCACCGGTTCGTAGGCCTTGCCGGCGCCGAGGCCGGCGATCAGCTTCTTCCAGTCGCCGTCGTCGAAGTGCGGATCGCTCGGCCCGTCCTTACCGGTGCCGTCCACGACGAGGATCGGCACGCGATTGCGCACGTCCACGACCACGTCGCGCACGTCGTCGGCTTCCAGCGGGCTGTCGGCCGTCTTGATCTCCGCCCGCACCTTCGAGAACTCCGGCCCGTTCTTGACCTTCTGGAAGGACAGCGTGAACTTCTCTTCGAGGCGCTGTCCCGGCAGGATGCGCGGGAACTTCTTGGCGCCGCGATACTCCACCTTGCCGTCCACGTACACTTCGAGCGACACGTCCTGCTTCTCGGAGCGGCCGAAGTTGACGATGGTCACGGTGAAGACCACGTCCACCCCCACGGCGACGACGCGGCTGCTCGGCTTCAGATCGACGATGGCGACGTTATCGTGGGCCAGGGCGACGCCACGGTTCTGGCCGCGCGACGGGTGGGCGCAGTCGATCAGGCTGAGGTTCATCTGGTCGGCGACGATGCTGTCGATCGTCTTGGTGATCTTCTCCACGTCCGGGCCGTTCTCCCAGTCGCCAGCGCGGAAGTCGCTGACGAAGTGCAACACCTTCTGCCCCTGCACCGCGGAGTGCAGGTGTTCGTAGCCCTTCTCCAGCCCCTTGAGCGGCGACAGGTGCAGGAAGGTCGGCTTCTTCTCTTCGAGCACCTGGCCGATCTTTTCCTCCGACTTGTCGCTGAGCCGTTCGTTGTAGATGGGGTTTTCGAGGTCGGAGAGGAGGAAGATCTTCATCTCCTGGGCCGAGTTTGCGAGAGCCGCGTTCTTGGCCAGCAGCATGACCTGTTCGCGGGCTACGCCCCAGGCCGTATGTTCGCCCTGGTCGTCCTTGTTGCGGTCGCGCATACTCAGCGTGTCATCGACGACGACGACGTGAGCGGTGCCGGTGCTGGACTTGTCGCCTCCGTAAATCCAGCGGGCGACGAGCAGGGCGACGAGCAGCACCATGAGGATGCGCAGCAGCAACAGGATGAGCTGTTCGATGATGAGCCGGCGCCGGTTGCGCTTCTGCGACTTGAGCAGAAACTCCATCGCCGCCCAGCGAATGCGCTTGAAGCGCATGCGATTGATGAGATGGATGATGACGGGAGAGCTGACGAGGGCGCCGCCCGCGGCCATGTACCAGGGATTAAGAAAGAATTCCATCGTGCTCTCGACCTTCTATCGGTAGTGCCGCTAGCGGCTTAGCGGTCTCTCCCGCTAAGCCGCAAGCGGCGCTTACGCCTGCGGCCCGTTCGCCTTCGGATGCGCGCGAATGTCCATGCGATGATGCAGAAACTTCGACAGCACCGCGTCGAGGTAGTCGCTCGTCTGCACTAGCTGGTAGTCGATGCCCAGCCGGGTGCAGCCGCGGCGCACTTCGACAAGGTATTCTTCCAGCGCCTCGATGTAGCCGTCGCGCAGTGCCCGCGGATCGCAGAGCAGGTTCGGCATCTCTTCCATGCCCTCGAAGCGCGTCGTGCCGGTGAACGGGAACGTCATCTCGTCTTCGTCCATGACGTGAAAGACAAGGATGTCGTGCTTGCGGTGGCAGAGCATTTCCAGGGCGCGGAACAACGGCTCGCGGTCGATGAGCAGATCGGAGACGATGACGATCAGGCCGCGGCTGTGGACCGTCTCGGAGACGCGGCGCAGGATCTTCTCGATGTCGGTCTTCTCGCGCGGCCGGCTGACGTCCATCGCCTTGACGATGGCGTCGATGTGCGTGTTCTGGCTGCGCGCCGGCACGATCTGGCGCACGTTTTCGTCGAAGGTGATGCAGCCGCAGGAGTCCTGCTGGCGCAGCAACAGGTAGGCGAGACAGGCCGCCGAGGTGCAGCCATACTCGTAC
>JBBQPD010000244.1:0-7812 GCA_038331535.1 Gemmatales bacterium
CTTGTCCGGAGTGGGAACGGCGGGTCCGGTTTGGGAGTCGAGGCGGATACGCATAGGAAGTCCTTTCCAGTCAAGCCTTACCTCCTCGAATAGGATAGGCCATCAGGCGGCAATCGGCACCCCTTTTTGGGGATGGACCCAGGTAGGGTGTATAAAGCAACTGGCCAGTTGGAAGCTGGTGGTCAAATAGATAAGCACGTGCCACAGGGGGCCGATCCGATAGTTGAAGAATCAGACGCCCAAGGCCGCCCGGGCCAACGGACCGCTTTTGCTCAAGGCTCCGTTTCAGTCGGTCAAAAAAAGCGTAGGTGAGTTGGCATTCGCTCCGTAAGTAGCTGGGTTCCTCCCCGGATAGTTCAGCCAAAGACTCGATCGCCGTCGACTCAGGCCGGATAGCACAAATCGTTAGCGAAACACCAGAAAAAACGGCATTAAGGGGTTCCCAGGCCCTCGGCCTGGGCTGACGGAAGCGGCCCTTCAGGCCGAAGGTCGGAATGGTACGACCGTTCGCGGAAACCTTTTGCCTCTCCCCAGGCCGTCCTTTACACTAACAGCACCTCACCCGCCCGGAACCGTAAGGTGCAGATCATGGCCAGCACAATCACGCATCCGCTCGAACCGCTCACCGCCGACGAAGTGCGGCTCGCGGTCTCTCTTCTGCGCGACACCGGCAAGGTCACGAAGACGACGCGCTTCGTCTCGGTCAGCCTGAAAGAGCCGGACAAGGAGACCGTGCATCGTTTCACGGGAAACGAGCCGATCCGCCGGGCCGCGTTCGCCGTCCTCTTCGATAACGGCACGAACACCTGCCACGAGGCGACGCTGTCGTTGACCGATCGCAAGCTGCTGTCCTGGGAGAGCATCACCGGCGTGCAGCCGACCATGACGATGGACGAGCAGACCGAGTGCGAGCAGGCCGTGCTGGCCAGTCCCGAGTTCGCGGCCGCCCTGAAGAAGCACTACGGCATCGACGACACGCGCCTCGTCATGGTCGATATCTGGAGCGCCGGCAACTACGGCACCGAAGAGGATCGCACGCGGCGGCTGGCCCGGCCGCTCTGTTTCGTCCGCACCGACCCGACCGACAACGGTTACGCCAAGCCGATCGAGGGACTGCGGCCGGTCGTCGATCTCAACTTGATGAAGGTGATCCGCGTCGAGGAGTACGGCCACTGGCCGCTGCCGCCGCAGCCGGGTAACTACGCCGCCGATCGCATGGCCAATTTTCGCGCCGACATCAAGCCGCTGGAAATCACGCAGCCGGCCGGCCCCAGCTTCGAGGTGGACGGCTTCCAGGTCCGCTGGCAGAAGTGGAGCTTCGTCATCGGCTTCAACGCCCGCGAAGGGCTGACGCTGAACCACCTCTGCTACAACGACAACGGCAAGGACCGCTCTGTGCTCTACCGCGCCTCGCTCTCGGAGATGGTCGTCCCGTACGGCGACCCGGCCCCGCAGCAGGCGCGCAAGAACGCCTTCGACGCCGGCGAGTACGGCCTCGGCTTCTGCGCCAACAGCCTGGAGCTGGGCTGCGACTGCCTCGGCCTTATCAAGTATTTCGACGGCCATCTCTGCACGAGCCGGGGTGAGCCGTTGACGATCAAGAACGCCGTCTGCATGCACGAGGAAGATTACGGCATCCTCTGGAAGCACACCGATCGCCGGCTGAACACGCCGGAGGTGCGCCGCTCGCGCCGCCTGGTCATCTCGTCGATCGCCACGGTCGAGAACTACGAGTACGGCTTCTTCTGGTATCTGTACCAGGACGGCAACATCCAGTTCGAGGTGAAACTGACCGGCATTCTGTCACTGGGGGCGCTGCAGCCGGGCGAGAAGTCGCGCCACGGCAACCTCATCGCCCCACAGTTGTACGCGCCCAACCACCAGCACTTCTTCAACGTGCGGCTGGACCTCGACCTCGACGGCACGACCAACTCGGTCTACCAGGTCGATGTGGTGCCGGACGAACCCGGCCCGAAGAACCCGTTCGCCAACGCCTTCACCGCCCGCACGACGCTGCTGGAGACGGAAAAGCAGGCGCGGGCGCAGCTGAACCTGGAGACGGCGCGGACGTGGAAGATCGTCAATCCGAACGTCCTCAACGCGGTGGGTGAGCCGGTCGGCTACAAGTTCTTCCCCGGCGACAACTGCGTCCCGTTCGTCTCGAAGGACGCCTGGTGGCGCAAGCGGGCCGGCTTCGTCAACCATCACGTCTGGGTGACGCCGTATCAGGAAGGCGAGCGACACGCGGCCGGTAACTTCCCTAACCAGAGCCAGGGCGGCGACGGCTTGCCGCGCTGGACGGAGCAAGACCGCCGTGTCGCCGGCACGGACGTGGTGCTGTGGTACACCTTCGGCCACACGCACATCGCGCGGCCGGAGGATTACCCGGTCATGCCGACGGCGTACATCGGGTTCATGCTGAAGCCGAACGGCTTCTTCACCGAGAATCCGGCGAACGACGTGGCGCCGTCGGCGCAGAAGGCGGCGGCGAAGGAGTCGTGCTGTCACGGCGGGTGAAAGAAAACACCTGCTCAGGTCTTGAGGTGTTCGAGGAACTCGTCGCCGGTGCGCCGCAGCGCCTCACCGATGGCGTCAGCGCTCGTACCCGCGATGGGCTGGCCGAAGACGACGTAGACTCGCGGCCGATGACCGTTCGCCACCTGCTCGACCCACACGGGCAGCACCGGCGCCGGCGTCCCTTGCACTTCCGTTGCCGCTCGCTGTGCGTCCGAGTTGGGGAGCAGCACCACGTCGCCGCGCAGCAAGGCTCGCGCTGTTGCTCCCGTCCCCGCCACGGGAACGACGCGGATCAGCCGGTCGGTGGCGCACACCACCTGTTCGCAGCCATCTCGACCCTGCGCGTTCGTCACCAACAAGACCGGCCCGTCGGTGGGCAGATGGAGCAGGCCGACTGCCTCCAGCCGGCACCGACTCAACCAGCGGAACCACAGCCGCGTGCGCCGGAACAGGTCGGGCAACTGCCACCACAATAGCAGCAGCGTCGCCAGCGTCATGGCGCCGGCGCTGAGGAACAGCAGCCGCGGCATGTCGTGCTTGTCGTACTTCTGCGGCCGCGGACTACCGGCGCCGCGCACGACGAAATGCTTTCCTTCTCCTCGTAGAAACGTGCTCACCACCACCTTGTTTCCCGGCGCCAGCGACTCGCGGATGGTGTCGATCAGCACATGCGAGTCGGCCATGAGGCTCTCTTCCCTGCCGTCGTCGGTGCGCACGACCACCCGGCTCGGCCGGCCCTCGTGATATTCCACCGGTTCGGCCAACTCGCCGGAGAGAATGTCGTGCTGCTCCAGCTCGGGCGCCAGGCCGGCCTGGCGCGCGGCCCAGTCCATGCCGAAGAACACCAGCGACGCCAGGATGGCGCCGGTCACGTTGACGAAATTGCTCGTGGCGATCGAGTCGCCCTTGCTGGTCTTGGGCGCGCGGTGTTGCAGCAGCGTGAACAACGGCACGATGTAGAAGCCGGTGAAGAAGCCGAGCAGCACGATGCAGACGATCAGGATCGACAGCGATTCCAGGAACGCCGCGCCGACGACGGCGGCGACGATCATGCCCACAGCGCCGATCGGCACCAGCCCCAGCTCGACCTTGCCGCCGGACAGGAAGCCGACCAGCGGACTGCCCAGGCCGATGCCGAGCGCCACCATGCCGACCACCTCGCTGGTTTTCGACTCCGACCAGCGCGGCACCTGCGAATGGCCGTGCATGTACACTGTCGCCCGCATGAAGGCGACGATGAACGTGAAGAAGGCGATGCCCAGCACCGCGAACGCCAGCGGCCGCGACTTCAGCAGAACGCGGACGTTCTCCCACAACGGCTTGTAGAGATAAGGCGGGAACGGCCGGCGCGCGGCAGCGGCCGGCATCTTGCGGATGAGCAGGCTCGCCGCCGCGCCCACCAGCGCCAGGCCGAGCAGGATGATGCCAATGAGGTACTCCCGGCCGCGGAACTCGTGCGACAGCACGCCGCCGAACACCGTACCAAGGATGATCGCCAGGAAGGAGAGCGATTCGAGTAAGCCGTTGCCGCGCGACAACTGGCGCGTCGTGAGGATCTCCGGCATGGCCCCGTACTTGGCCGGCACGAAGAAGGCGCTGTGCATGCCCATCAGGAAGACGGTCGAGAGGACGATCTAGGCGCCGGCGCCGTTCTTCTGTGTGCCGAGCCAGAAGCCGAGCAGGGCGACCGCGGTGATGCCGATCTCGGCGAACTTCCAGGCGACGAGCGAATTGCGCTTGCTGTAGCGGTCGGCGAAGTAGCCGGCGAGGGTGCAGAAGATGGCCCAGGGCGCATAGAAGAGGATGGGCATAAGCGAGATGGCCTGGGCCTCGTCTAGCACCCCCTGGTTGATGGCGAAGAACATCGCCGAGGCGTGAATGGCCTGGTCGTTGAAGGCGGCCAGGAACTGCGCCACCAGCAGGCCGAGAAAGGTGCGCGAGCGGAGGTTGTCGGCAGGCTCGAACGAGGCCATGAGCATCCCTGTCACGGGCGGCGGCGTAGAGGGCGGAGCTACCTGTCAGGGTAGTATAGCCGCCGCTGCCGCCGGGGCGAGCGCGGCCGCAGTTGATTAGCCATAGTTTCCAGTGGCACCGGCGTCTTCCAGTGGAACCGGCGTCCCGCCGGTTCGCGAGAGACGAACCGGCGGGACGCCGGTTCCACTCGCGCCGGCATAACGAAAACGCGAACGCGCTATCCCATCTCCCCCATCTTGTGAAGACGCAACTCTGGCATTCCGGTCGCGACGGCGAAATGGTAAGATGGAGAAGGATTGGCCCGATCCGTCGAGGGCTGGCGAACGGGAGCGGCGCGACCACTGGCCGCGACAGGATGTGGGACGTTGGCATGGAACCGCTACTGCAATTTCTCGAAGCGGTCAGGCAACACACGGCACTGCGCGGGCAACTGCGCGGACTGCTGCACGTCCTGATCGGCCGGCAAATCACGAAAACCGACGGCACTCTTGTATCCTCTGGTCTGAACTGGCGCGAGGCGGCGGCCCTGCTGAAACGGCTGCGCTGGGAAACCGAAGCGGTGCGCGAACTCGGCCTGAACCCGACGGAACTGCCGGCGCGCGACCGCGAGCGCTTTTGGTACGCGGCGATCGCGCGCGCGGGTGTGGACTCATCGCTGGCGCGTGCCGATGGCGACCGGTTGGCGCGGCCGCTGCAAACGCTGGGATATGTGATCGGGCCGGCGCCGGGGTAGGGAGCTGGACCGGCCTTGAAAGGCCGGTCTACTGTCAAAAGGTCGCTACGCAACCGAACCAGATGCGTTTGGTACGAAAGTTATTTCGTTAGCTTTCCTAGCCGCATCAACTTGCATGCCGATCTCGCTTGCAGGTGCGAGAGAAAGAGAGCCGCCCGCGCTTGCGGGAAGGGTGTCGTGAGAATGACCTAGTGTCGAGTCTGCGATGTTGGGAGGCTTCCTTCCACTGAAGCGGCGGGGGCATGGACGTGGCGCAGGTAGGTGCTGGAGATGTCAACCCGCTTCACCACCCCGAGGACGCGCTTCTCGGCCATATCGTCCACGACCGGCAGCGCCAGCAGGTCGCTTTCCACGAATAGTTCCAGCGCCCTGTCGAGCCGGTCCTCCGGCAGCAAGGGCGTCACCTCGCCTTGCATCAGGTCGGCGGCCACCACCAGCGCACGCAGGTCCGGCGACTGCGAAGCGAGCAGCACTTCTTCCAACCCTACCACGCCGAGCAGGCGGCCCTGCGCATCGACGACCGGAAGGGCGTGATAAGAACCGACATTGAAATGGAGAATGATCTCCGGCAGCAGGTCGCCCGCCCGTAGCAAAGGGAAGTCCTGGCCGGGCGTCAGGAATTGATTGACGTTCAGGCCGGCCAGAACCTCGCGGACGTAGTCGCCCTGGTGGGCTGGCGACAGCGCTCGACTCTCCACCTGTGCGCTGTAGATCGACTGCTCGTCCGATAGCAGGAACGCCAGCGCGCAGACCCAGAGCGTCGGCAGCAGCAAGTTGTAGTTGCCGGTCATTTCGCCGACCATGATGAGCGTCGAAAACGGGGTCTTGGCCGCTGCCGCGAAGAAGCCGGCCATGCCGACAATGATGAAACTCGCCGGGTGTGGCACCAGGCCCGGCCAGCCGAGCTGCTGCCCCAGCCAGTGGAAGGAGATGCCCAGCGCCCCGCCGGCGCAACCGCCGATCACCATCGACGGGCCGAAGACGCCGCCCGACCCGCCGCTGCCGATGGTCAGGCCCGTCGTCAAGATCTTGCCCACGGCCACGGCGAGCAGGATAGCGGCGAAACGGAAGCTGCCTTCGGCGCCGGGCGTCATGACCATGCCGTCTTGCAAGATGCCGTAGCCGAAGGACAGGACGGAGAGGACGCGCCGCTCGCCGCCGAAGGCGTAGTACAGCCCCAGGCCGAGCAGGCCGGTCAGAAACGCGCCGATCGCCGGCTTGAAGTGCGGCCGCATCGGGATTTTGTGGAAAACGTGGGTCAGTCCGTAGAAGCTGCGCGTGTACAACATCGCCAGCACGGCCACGAACACGGCCAGGAGCAGGTAGGGCACAAGGCGCGCGGGGTCGGTGAAGGAGAGCAGGTTGGTGATCTCCGGCGGCAGCGAGAAGAGCGGCGCCCAGCCGAAGACCATGCCGAACGTGCAATAGGCCGAGATGCTGGCGAGGACGGCCGGCATGATGACTTCCGACTCGAAGTCGGGCGAACGGTACAGGATCTCGGCGGCGAACAGGGCGCCGGCCAGCGGCGCCCGGAAAATGGCGGCGACGCCGGCGCCCATGCCGGCCGCCATGAGGACGCGCCGCTCCGCCGGCCGCAGTCGCAGCAGTCCGCCAAGGAAGGAGCCGAAGCCGGCGCCGATCTGGGCGATCGGCCCCTCGCGGCCGCCGGAACCGCCCGTGCCCAGGGTCAGCGCACTGGCGATGATCTTGACGAGGGGGACGCGCGGCCGGATTTTGCCCCCGTGATAGTGATAGGAGGCGATGGCAGCATCGGTGCCGTGGCCCTCCGCCTCTGGCGCAAGCGTATAGACGAGGAACCCGCTGAGAATACCCCCCGCCACGGGCACAAGGAGCAGCAACCAGGGCGTGAAATCGCGCGCTGTCTCACTGAAAATCGGCGGCTCGCCGCCGGGTGCGGAGGGCCGGTAGCCAGCGACGGCGTCGAGGGCATAGTGCGAAACGAATTGGCAAGCGCTGAAGAAGACGACCGCCCCCAAGCCCGCGATGACGCCGACCAGCAGCGCCAGCCCCAGCAGTCGGGCCTGCGGCCGCAGACGTTTATGGCCCAGCTCCCAGAATTCAGGAAACCAGCGGAAGGGGTGTGAAGGGACAGGGGCGTGGCCTTGCTTGCGATCCATGCGGCATCTCTCTCCGGGGAGTACGGTCGGCCCTCGTCATGGGAGGGGCGGACTTCACTATGGTAGAGATCGAGAGCCGCAGTGAACGCTGTAGTATCGCAGACAGATGCTCCGCAATAGAGTTGCATGAGCAGATGGCGCGGAATCAGCGAGGAATCAGCCGATCGAATACGTCATGGGTGCCGATCCAGAACCAGATGATCGTGTTTCCATCCACCAGGAATGGAAAGGAATGGAAAGGGGACGCAACTCAATTCGGAAATTGAGCCGCGTCCCTTTTGCCCTATACCCACCCCAAGCGGCCATCACTACAACAGCTAGCGAGTCGGAACCGACAACCGTATCATGGACGTTGGTTTCACGCCAGTGCGCGGAGGGACGAGTGATGTCGGCAATCATTCTCGATCCGGATTTGAGGTCTCGGCTCAACGGGTTCAACGAGCAACTCGA
>JBBQPD010000245.1:0-7777 GCA_038331535.1 Gemmatales bacterium
CACTGACCGCCGTCAGCGTCGCCGCTCTCACCGTCTACGACATGTGCAAAGCCGTCGATCGTGTTATGACGATCGAGCGCGTGCGGTTAGAGCAGAAGAGCGGCGGACGCAGCGGCACCTTCCAGCGGGACGATTGACGGTTCCCCTTGCCGCTTGCGGCTTAGCGGCGGAACGGCGCAAGACCTCTAAGCCGCAAGCGGCGACATTATTCACAACCGAAGAGGGGTATCATGCCTTCATCGACCCTCACGCCCTCGACCGTGGTCCTGCCTGCCCTCGATCCCTATGCCCCCATTTCCTCCGATCTCGAAGAGGTTGAACGCACGTTGAGTCGCGTTCTGAAGAGTCGTTATTCGGCCGTCAACTCCGTGGTCGAACACGCCCGCCATTATCGCGGCAAACGCTTGCGTCCGGTGCTGCTGCTGTTGACCGCCCGCGCCTGCGGCAAGGTGACGGCGGCCCACGCCGTCCTCGGCGCCGTCGTCGAGATGATCCACACGGCGACGCTGGTCCACGACGACATCCTGGACGACGCCGGCACGCGCCGGCACGTGGCCACGGTCAACTCGCGCTGGGACAACAAGACGGCCGTCCTGCTCGGCGATTACCTGTTCACGCACGCCTTTCACCTCGCCAGCACCATCGACGTGCGCGCCTGCCAGATCATCGGCGCAGCGACGAACCGCGTCTGCGAAGGCGAGATGTGCCAGGGTCTGAGCAGCGGCAACCTCGACCTGACGGAAGAGGAATACTTCGACGTCATCGACGGCAAGACCGCCGAGCTAATCGCCTGCTGCTGCCAACTCGGGGCGCTCTACAGCGGCGTCTCGACGGAGATGGTGCAAGGTCTGACGCGCTTCGGACGCTATCTCGGTCTCGCGTTCCAGATCGCCGACGACTTGCTCGACCTGGAAGGCGAGGAGCGCGAGACGGGCAAGTCGCTCGGCACTGACCTGGAACAGCGCAAGCTGACGCTGCCCCTCATCCGCGTCCTGCGCCATGGCCCCGCCGCCCTGGCGGAGCGCGTGCGCGAGATGTTGCAGGAACCCGATCGCCGCCAGCGCGGCAGCCTGCGCGCCTGTCTCGCCGAGGGCGACGGCCTCAGTTACGCGCGGCGCCGCGCCGAGGAGTTCGCGACGAAAGCCCGCCGGGAGCTGGCCTGTCTACCGCCGTCGCCCTGCCGGTCCATCCTGGAGTCGCTCGGCGAGCGCGTCGTGCATCGCAGCCATTGATGCGCCTTCAGACGATGAAATGATTGACTGGCCCGGAGCACAAGCGACGGGCGAATCGGACCCGTGGCTGGCGCTCCGGGCTAGATTTCCGTCCGTTGATCGCGCGACATGGAATGCGCTCTCCAGGCGTTTCGTCAATTCTCATTCCGAGATGGTCGTGTGGTAGCGCGGCCTATTTCTGTTGCAGCAGCAGTGCGAAGAGTTCGGCGCGCGAGTGGACCCCCTTGATGCGAAAGATGGTTCGAACGTGATTATGGACGGTGTGCTGGCTCAAGTGCAATCGTCGAGCGATCGTTTTCTCGGCACTGCCCGTTAGCAGCAGGTCGAAGACCTTGCGTTGTGCTTCCGACAGCGTTTCCCCCACGGCGGTGATCGAGGGACCGTTGTCTCCAGGCGTCGGCGGAGGAATAGCGGTTTCCGCGTCCTCGGCGGAGCAGATTGCTTCAGCCGAGACAACGAACTGGACAGAACCGAAACTGACGGCTTGACCGCGAGAAATCTGGCTCGTTTGAATTCGCTGTTTCTCCACGAACGTGCCATTCCGGCTGTTGAGGTCCGTGACGAGCCATTCACTTTCCTTTATCATTAGCTCCGCATGTCTCCTTGAGATAGTCGGATCATCGATAACGAAGTCGCATTCGGCCGATTGTCCTAGAATCGCCACCAGGCGCGCCAGGACAAATCGGAAGAAGGGGGCGAGAGAACAACTCAGAATAAAGTTTCCGGGCATCGGTGAATCCCACGGAGAGGAAGCGTCTGCATCTCGAAGGAAGGATGATAATAGCCTGTTTAGGTCATTGCTTCCAGCAAAATTAGTCGCAAAATGTAAAGCGTCAAGTCGCTTTCACGTTTCAGGAGCTTCTCATGAACGGCGTTCCCCGTCGAATGCATGGTATACTACGCGGACTCGATCGGGTACCGGCGTCCGCGCAGCACGAAGGCCGCTTCGGCCGTCTGTTTCGCACGCTCCCAGCAGCCTGCTTCAACAAGGACGACCTGCAAGCCCTCGCGGTGGCGATGGTTGCGGAAGCCGAAGAGACGCAGACGCCCGAGAACCAGTCCGATACCGAAGAGAATTCCGGCATCAGTGCCGGTTACACGTACCTCGGCCAATTCATCGATCACGACCTCACGTTCGATCCCGTCAGCAGCCTGACGAAGCAGAACGATCCGGACGCGCTCGTGGACTTCCGCACACCGCGCTTCGACCTCGATTGCGTGTACGGACGCGGTCCCGACGATCAGCCGTACCTGTACGAAGACGACAGCCTGCGGTTTCTCCTCGGCAAGGTGCTGACGGGCAATCCGAACGATACCCAGACGCGTGATTTGCCGCGCAACAACCCCATTTCGGGCGGCCCGAAACGGGCGCTGATCGGCGATCCGCGCAACGACGAAAACGTCATCGTTTCGCAGTTGCAGGGCATCTTTCTGCGCTTCCACAACCGCATGGTCGACTTCCTCGGCGCCGGCGCCGACTTCGCCAAGGTCCAACGAATGGTGCGCTGGCACTACCAGTGGGTCGTCCTCAACGACTTCCTCAAAACGATCATCGGTCCGGAGACCTTGCACGACATCCTGCCGCATTTGGCGAACAAGACGTCGGTCCTCAAGGACAAGCCCGATCTGCGCTTTTACATCTGGAAAAATGAACCGTTCATTCCCGTCGAGTTCTCGGTCGCGGCCTACCGCTTCGGCCACTCGATGATCCGACCGATCTATCGCCTCAACACCACGCTCAAGGGCGCAGGCACCGAGCAAGATGACGGCCGACTCTCGATCTTCCCGAACCTGACCGGTTTCGGAGAGTTTCCGTCCGAATGGGCCATCGAGTGGAACCTGTTTTTCAAGCTGGACCCGAATTCCAAGCCCACTGGCCCGACGCGCGTTCAGCTAGCCTACAAGATCGACACCTCGTTGGTCGCCCCGCTCGGAAATCTGCCGAAGCCCATCGGCGGGGACGTGCCCTCGCTGGCCTTCCGCAACCTGTTCCGGAGTTTAACGATGGGGCTGCCCTCCGGTCAGGCGGTCGCGCGGAAGATGGGCTTGCCGGTCATCGCGGATGAGCTGCTGCTGGTCGGCAAGGCGGCGCAGGACGACAGCCCGACGAACAAGCCGCTCGTCGAGTTGTCGCCGAATTTCCGGGATAACGCCCCGCTGTGGTTCTACATCCTGGCCGAGGCCCAGCAGGCCTACACGAAGGTCAAACCTCCCGACGACACGACGCCCATCCATCTCGGCCCGGTCGGCGGTCGTATCGTCGGCGAAGTGTTCGCCGGCCTGCTGCTGGGCGACCGGCATTCGTACCTTCGTCAAGATCCCTGCTGGAAACCGTTCCCGGAATTCTGCCAGAAAGACGGCACGTTCGGCATCACGGAGTTGATCGGGCAAGCGATAAAGCAGTAGCGGCGTAAAATCCGACTCCTCCTGCTGGCCGGTCGCCCACGGTTCCAAGACCTCTCCATGGAGACAGCACCATGATCGGCGGAAAGTTCGCAAGCCTTAAATGGGTTAAGCCGAAGAAGCCGAAGTTCCTGTCAACGGATCTGGCGATGTTGGCAGCGACGCCCATCGGCCGGGCCGTTCGGGCGGCGGTCGAACTCTTGGGCTTCCCCCGGGCCGGCAAGGTTACGAAAACTCCCCAGGCACAAGCGGTCGAACTCCTCCAGGCGGCGGCTGAGGTCGAGCACGCCTTGTTGGCCGAGTATCTCTACGCGGCGTATTCGATCGATCCAGCGGGCCCCTGCGCGGCCCTCCGCGACATCATGGTACAGATTGCCGTCGAGGAAATGGGACACCTCATTACCGTGCAGAATCTGCTGCTCGCCCTGGGTGACAATCCCTACTTCGATCGCGAAAGCGTTCCGCTCAACGGCAAGCCCGCGGGGCAATACCCGTTTCCGATTCGGTTCGAGCCGCTCTCCGGCGACGTGTTGGCAAAGTATGTGACCACCGAGAGCAGGCCGCTCGATAATATTGAGGATTCGGATTTGAGGAAGAAACTCGCGCCGATCTTCGCCCAGGCCGAGAAGGCGACCGGATCAACGATCAATCATGTGGGCTTACTTTATGCCAAGATCTTCTGGCTGTTTCAGGCAGATGATTCACCGAACCCTTACTGGCCTAACTTACCCGTTGACCAGTTACCCTCGCGCTGGCACATTCCGGACAAGGCCTTCGACAAGCCCCTCAAGGGGTTCGACGACCCGCGGCAGGTGAAAGCCGATATTTTTCAGCGAGTGCCGGTCGATCCATCGCATCCCGCGGCAGACGACGTGTACGTGATCGAAATTCGTGCGCGGGACCAAGCCTTGTTCGCTCTGGCCCAGATCGCCGCTCAGGGGGAAGGGTTTCAGACGATCGCCAACTCGCACTTCGCCCGGTTTCTGAAAGCCTACGACGACTTCAGCGGCACCTTGCCGACTGGGGTGTGGCCAGTACCTGCAAATCCGAACACCGATTCAAAGCCACAATCCAATCCTGCGGCCGAAGCGAGCCGGATTACCCATCCCAAGGCTAACCGCTGGGCGAGGCTGTTCGACTTCCGTTATCAATTATTACTGCTCAAACTGTGGCTTGGGGTTTGGACGGACCCCGCCGTCAGCGGGCCACTCGGACGGGACAACCTCTTCAAATCCGCCCTCAAGGAAATGAGAGCATACATAGCCAAACTGGCGGGCCAACTCTTACCCGGAATGGATCTGAAGGAGGTCGGCAACAATAAGCGCAAGGCCGGAGCCCCATTCGGGCTGCCCAATAACGCGCTACCGCGAACCGAGCAATCAGTCAAGGCGCGAATGAAGAAACTGCTCGCGGACACCGAAAACCTGGCGGCCGAGATCCTACAACTGCCAGCCCCGGATGCGCCAACGGACGAAGAGAAGGGCGTGCTTACCGCCATCCCGAAGGGGGATAAACTACTGCGCGACGCGTTGGCCGGCGTTTAACATCCAAAGAGAGCGGCAGAACTTTCCATCGATAAATCAAGGAGAAATTCATGGCCACGAACTACCAGATTCACCCCGCGGTCGGCATTGCCCGGCTGGGCAGCAGCGAAGAGTTCTACATCGGCCCGGAGCTGCCGGGAGTGACTGCCATCCCCGCCGACGGCAAGTATCGCGACTCCTCACCCAACCGTTTGCTCCGCCGCCAGGCGGCACGGTTTCGCGTGTTCGCTGCCGGAGAGGAGGTGACCGTCGGCAAGACCTTCGATGGGAAGACGGTCAAAGCCATCGAGTGGACGGCCCAGTTGGCCAACAAGAAAGCCTTCTGGTACGAGTTCGACGGCCTGACCGGGGAAGGTCCAGCCGGCTACCCCTCCTCGCATCCCGTGCGCAACGGCGCCCTCACGGACCCGATGCCGCTGCGGCGGAAGAAATACGTCATCGACTTCGGGCCACGAACATTGACGAGTGGTTCCCAGTCGTTCAGCAAGGATCCGACCAGCGGCTTCCCGGAGACCTTTCCTGGTCCTCTGCACAACGGCAACGCCGTGCTGGAAATCGAAAAGCTCGGCGAGATGCATGCTGACGCCGAAGGCCGCCTGACGATCGTGGGTGGTTTCGGCAAGTCCGGAATGCGCGGCGGGATCCCAACCGGCCCGCTCGATTTCGCGAACAACCCCGAATGGTTCGACGACACGTCCGACGGCCCCGTCAGCGCGCGTTTGATCTTCGAGGACGACACTTCGGCGAACGCCGGGTTTGCCTGGGTTCTCGTCGGTCCGCCCGACTTCGCGCCGGGTATCGAGAACCTCGTGACGATGTACGACCTTTTTTGGAACCTGGCGGTCCAGAACTTCGCGGCCGCTCCTACCTTGTTTTCCGCTGGGGCTTTCTCCACGACCTACAAGCCGCTCTATGGGAAAGAGATTTACCCTATCCTGAATCGAGCCAACCACTATGGCTGGGTGATCCAGGAGGCAGCCAATCACCACAAGTGGAACTACGACGCCTACAGCAAGAAACCCTACGCGCCGCCGCCCCCACCGGTCCCACCATCCCCTACGCGGATCTTCAGTAAGCTGCGAAAGCCGGGCGATGGAGGAAACGCGATCGATTCTGATGGCCTCATGCCCAGGCTCTTCGGTGACAAGGGGACGGGGACGTCGCTCACCCTGACGCCCACGCAGTATCACATTCTCCAACAATGGAAGAACGGCACGTTCGACAACTCCGACTGGCCGCTCCCGTCGGCGCCTCCCACGGCAATCACGCCCGAGGGACTGGACCGCGCCGCCCTTGAGAATTGCGTCGGCGGTGCCTTCTTCCCCGGCATCGAAGCGGGGTGGATCCTGCGCGATCCGCGCATTTTCGCCGGACCGTTCCGGCTCAAGCCGCCCATCGCGGACGAGTTCGATTTTACGGGACTCACCCCTGGCAGCGTCACGATGCGTTCGGCCTTGCCCTGGCAAGCCGACTTCCTGAAATGCGGGACGAACTGGTGGCCAGCGCAAAGGCCGAACCAGGTGCGCAAGACGCCGACGGGAGGGTTTGCTGAATGGGTTCGGCCCATCACGCACCATCTCGAACTGGTCAAGGACTGGCACACGCTCGGACTGGTGCTGAAAGACAAAACGGTCCCCGATGCTTTCGTGGAAGACGAACGCACGCATCCTTGACTAACTCCCGGATGACCAAGTGGCGGCCTCAGTTCAAGCTGTGATTCTTGGCGGCGGCCCAGCGGGAGCCGCCGCTGCCATCGGGATGGCGAAGAGAAGCGTCGCCGTCGTGGTGCTGGAACGTTCGCAATACGACGCGACGCGCCTCGGCGAGACGCTGCCGCCGGCTGCCGTGCCGTTGTTGCATCGCCTCGGCGTCTGGGAAGCGTTTCAGAAAGATGCGCACCGCGCATCTCCAGGGATTGTTTCCATCTGGGGGAGCGAACAACCTTATGAAAACGACTTCATCTTCAATCCGTATGGGCAAGGCTGGCACCTGGACCGTTCACGCTTCGACCGTACCCTCGCGGCCGAGGCCGAGCGGGCCGGGGCGACAGTCCTCCGGTCCACGCGTGTGCAATCTTGCACGCGCACCGCGGCCCAGGAGTGGTGCTTGCGTTATGAGTGCGCGGGAGCGGTTCGAGAGATCAGCGCAACGTTTCTGATCGATGCCAGCGGCCGCTCCGCCTGGCTGGCAAGACAGCAGGGCACGCAACGGATCGTCCTCGATCGGCTCGTTGGCGTCATCGGTTATGGAGAGTGTTCAGAAGATGAAGACCCGCGCACGATCCTGGAAGCCACGCGCGACGGCTGGTGGTATTCCGCTCGGCTTCCGAATGGGAAAGTCGTGGCTGCCTACATGACCGATTCCGACTTGCTCCCGCGCGGTCCGGAGAACGTGAAACAATTCTGGTTGGCGCAACGCCGCAACGCTCCGCGCACCGCCGGGCGTTGGTCCAATCCGAACGAGAGCGGCGAGCTTCGAATCGCGTTCTCCGGCAGCGTGCGTCTCGACCGTGTCTGCGGGCCAGGCTGGTTGGCCGTCGGAGACGCGGCCTCCGCCTTCGACCCGCTTTCCTCTCAGGGGATCATGAAGGCGCTGGAG
>JBBQPD010000246.1:0-7776 GCA_038331535.1 Gemmatales bacterium
CCCAGTCTGCGCCGGCTGCGGCTTGCCGTTGAACGCTTCGTCAAGGATGCGGGCCGCCTCGGAGGCCGGCGCGTAGTTCAGCTTGATGATCACGAAGTCGCCTTCCGTGGCCGTGGATTGCGTGATCTGTTTGTAAATCACCATCGCTGCGGCCAGGGCGGCCGGATCTTCGCTGTAGAAGAAGATTTTGTTGCCGGCAGCGCTGATAATCACCGGCGCGCCTGGCTTGCCGACGTTCGGAGCCATCGGCGCTTTTCGCGGATCGACGGCCGGGTCGGGCTGGTGATTGACGAACTGCAAGCCATCACTCAGCCGGCGCGACTGTTCCGGCACCTTCTCCATCGGCCGTTCCGGCGCCCTGTCCATCGGCCGTTCCGGCACCCTATCCATCGGGCGAGGAACGTCGATGGTGGGATCGCCCGTGAGCGGGACGAAGCGCGCCTGCCCGGGCCGCGACTGGTTAAGCACCCGCACCACTTCTTCGCCGATGCTGACGCCGCTGCCCTTGCCGGTCGTCAGCACGATCATGTTCTCGACACCGCCCGCGCCGCCCGTAGCGCTGAGCGTCCGGATGATCGCTTCCACCTCCTCGATCTGCGTTTGGTTGCCGCGCACGAGGATGGTGTTGTTATCCGGGAACGCTTCGATGTTCGGGGCGCCCGTCTTGGCTTCGCCGAGCCAGGTGACCAGCATCGTGGCCACGCTCTTGGCGTCCAGCGTGCCCATGCTGAGCAGTTTGCTCTTCACGCCGTCGCCGATATTGAGCTTCGACAGAATTTCGTCGTGGACCTGGGGCGTGGCGTAAACGCGGATGGCGTTGGTGCCGGCCGCCGAGATGCGCAACGTGGCGCTCTCTGTGAAGATCTTCCTCAGTTCGGTCGCGATCACCTCGGCATTGCCGCCGCCGGTCTGGTAGGTAATGAACTTCGCTTCGCCGAGGGGCACCGGCCGCGTACCAATGTCGATCTTCTTCTCGACGAGATCCTTGGCCTTGGCGATGATGTCGGCCGGGCCGGTGACGATAATCTGGTTACTCACGTCGTTGGAGGATATGGCGTAAATCTTCGCCTTCGGCAGCGTCACGTTCGGCCGCGGCGCGAAGCGCGGGTCCATGCCGGGTTGCGGCGCGGGAGTGGTGCTGCTGCCGAATTTCGCGATCTTCTCGGCGTCGGGCAGCAGCTCCTTCAGCTGACGCTCGACTTCCGACGCCCGCACGTACTTGCAAACGTGCGAGTAGGAATCGCTGTTGTTCCGTTCCGCATCTTCCGCTTCCTTGATCATCGCGAGGATGAATTCGATCGTGCTGACCTGGTCGCTGATCTTCAACGAGTTCGGCTTCATGGCGACGATCTCGCCGAAGACGCTGAGCGACTTGGCAAAGTCGTCCCGCACTTCGTCCGCGACCAGGCTGGTGAGCGGCTTCATGACGGTGACGAACTGCGACTTGCCGTACTTGTGTAAATCTTCGAGCTTCACCAGCGGCGCCAGCGGCCCGAGCTTCTTCTGATCGGCGGGCACGACCACCATGTCGTGCTCGCGGCGGATGAGGAGATATTTCTGGGTATCTTCGTTCGCCAACAGGCCGGAGTTGACGAGGTCGAGCACCTCGGCCATCGTGTACTTTTTGTTGGCCGGCCCGACGAGGTTGAAGGTGCCGGTCGGGATGGCCTGCCCGACGATAGGCAAACCGGTCTTCTCGTTGAGCCAGACAAAGACGTCCTTCCACGGCTTGCCGCTCATGGCAAACTCGTAGCGCATCTCGTCATCCTTGACCTCGGCCTTGAGATCGGCTTTCGCCGTCGGTTGGTATGCCTCGGCCGTGGCGGCCCAGAGCATGCCCCAGACGGCAACGGCGGCCGGAAGTGCCCGGCATAAGAAGCGCCGTCCGGCGTCGGTTCGTTCTGCGTACATGAGAATGGCCCTGCCCAGTGTCGTGAGACGAGACACATTAACGGGCGGTCGAGGCGATTTGTCAAACCGGCCCGACTGCAATAATCTGGCAAGCTGCACACGCGCCCGCCGACAATGGTACCCCTAGTTCTGGATTAATCGACAAACTCGGCCCAGCTTCATGAAGAGATTTTACCAGATCGGACTCAAGCCGGGTTGAGAATCGCGCGGGGATTACCTATGTCCCCTGCTTCTTCGCCGTCTACGTTCTATCTCTCCTTGTCGCTGATCTTCAACGAGTCACGGGCACGATCACAATATCGCGTTCGCGGTGGAGGAGGAGATATTTCGGATCGTGCGCGAGCAATGCCTCGTTGACGACGTCGAGAATCTCGGCCATCGTGTCCTGCTTCTTGGTCGGGCCGACGAAGGTGAACTTGCCGGTCGGGATGGCCTGCCCGACGATAGGCAAACCGGTCTTCTCGTTGAGCCAGACGAAGACGTCCTTCCATGGCTTGCCGTTCATCGCGAACTCATAGCGTGGCTCTTCCTTGTTGGTCTCGGCCTGGGCTGGCGGCGGATAGGCCTCGACCGTGGCGGCCCAGGGCATGACACAACAACCAGGCGGCGGCAAGATGCGCATACGGCGATGACAGGCCTCGGCCGAGGCGGCGTTGAGCAGGAGCCAAACGACGACAGCGACGGGAACTGCCCGGCACAGGAAGCGGACCTCAGCGGCGGTGCGATTTGCGTACATGGGAATGGCCCGGCATTGTGTCGATGCTTCCACTCGTTCCCAAACTCCGTTTGGGAACGCACTCCGGGAAACTCCGTTTCCCGTCAGCGTGAAGAAGTGACGCGAAACAGAGTTTCGCGGACGGCGTTCCCAAACGGAGTTTGGGAACGAGATGTCGCGGGGAAACCGCCTATTTCTCCACATCCTTCTTCGCCTCCGGTTTCTTCTCGTCCTTCGTATCCTTCTTCTCCTCGGCGTCCTTCGGTTCCGGCACGGGCGGTTTCCAGTCGCCGCGCTCGTATTCCTTCATGGGCGCATGATCCCCCTCCGCGCTCGCCGGCTTGAGCGCGTCGCCGAAGGTCTCGCCCAGTTTCATCTTGTAGAAAAGCTCGCCGACCTTGATGACGACGCCGGCCGCGTTGGCATCGACGACGGTTCCGGAGACAACCGGGTTACCGCGGCGATCCTTGATCTCGAAGGCATTGCGCACGCTGGAGTCAGGCGTGCAGGTGTAATCGCGCTTGCGAACCGGGTCGTTGAATTCGACTTCCCAGCGGCGGCCGCTGTCCACGCTCTTGCTCAGCTTGACGGCCTTGAGGATGCCTTCAGCCTCCTCGGTCTGCTTCGACACCAGCGACGGACCCTTCCAGTCGCCGCGCGTGTACTTTTCCGATGGTTCGCGGTCGGCATCGAGAATGACTCCCGCGCTATCGCGCTCGGGGAGGAGAACCTCTTTAAGGAAATCGCCGAGCCGCATCTTGTAGTACAGTTTCGTCTGGACTTCCTTCAGTTTGCAGGAATCGACCTTGATGACGATGCCGTGAATGTTCGCATCGACGACGGTGCCTTTGAGAACCTCGCTGCCGTAGCGGTCCGCGACGTCGAGAGCCTTCTCGTCGCTGACGTCGGGAGAGCAACGAAAATACTTATGCGTCGCCTGGTCGAAGAGTTCTATCCGCCACTCGGGCAGGGGATCGAGCCAGCCGGCATCCGCTTTGCCCGTTTTCTCGAGCATGACCAGTTTGACCGTCGAGAGAATCATTTCCGCGTCTTCGGTCGGCGTGGCATTCTGCCTTTGTCGTGAGATGCCCGTGTAGATGTTTTTCAACAGCATGTCGTCGTAATGGCGCTGCGGCGCGAGGATGCTGACGCTCGGGGTGACGACCGGGGTCGGGGCGGGCTGCTCTTGCTCTTCGCCGTCGAACTCTCCGATCGGTTCGGCGGTTTTGGGCTTGCCGCTGTCCGGCCGGCCGCGCTTCTCCGCGGTCGCCGGCTTCTTTTCTCCCGCGGCTTCGCGGGCCGTTCGTGTCGTGGCGCCGGTGACGATCAGCGCTTCGACCGTCATCGTCACGTCGAGCAGACCGGCTTCGCGTCCGCCCTGTGGGTTTTGGCCGCCGGGAAGGCCAGGAGCTCCGGGCACGACAGGAGCGCCGGGCACACCGGGTGCTCCCGGGAAGCCAGGACCTCCAGGTCCGCCGGGTACGCGTACCACGGGCGCCGCGGTCTGCGGCTTGCGCAGCTTGAACTCGCGGACGAGATGGAGCTTCTCCTCACGATGAAAGGCTTCAAGCATGTCCACGACGGCCTTGAAGGTGGCTTTCGCCTCGACCGTGTAGGCCAGCCGGGTGAACAGCGGCGTCTTGTTAAGTTGCAGCGGGACGCCGACGGAATTGACCGGCTTCGCGGCAGTGCTGATGTTCTGGAAGCCGGCCTTTTTCAGCAGCTCGGACAGTTCGCGCTCGTACTCGACGCGCTCCTGGCTGACGTGCCGTTGCAGGGTATCGGCATCGCGGCTCGGGCTGTCGGGAAGGCTGACCTTCTCCCAGCGCGCCAGGCGCGGGTCGCGTTCCTGGGCGCGGTGAATGTCGCGCTCCTCGATCACAATCTCATCGTTCTTGGCATCGATGTCGTTCCGAGCGGTCTGGAGCCGTGCGTTCAAGTTGGAATACGGCTTCCAGAAGAAAATATGAAACATCCCCCAGCCGCCGATGACCAGCGAGGCGCCGAGGAAGGTAATCACCAATACACGTTCGCGGGGAGTCATTGCTCTTCAATCTCCGAATCGGGCTGTCGATCTTCTGGCCTGTTCCCGGCTGGCCGTTTCGCGCGTTCAACCGTCACGGATCCACGTTCAATTTGCGCGTGTACTTCGCCGGTGGCCGCCGCTTGATCTGGATGCTGAAGCTGAACGTCGTGCCGTTCCTGGTCGGCTTGACGATGGGCGGTCCATCGAGGATATAGTATTCGCGGTCCGCCTTGCTCTCAAACTGGGCGATGAAGTCGTCGAGCACCTTGCGGCTGCCGGTGCGTTGTTCGTCGATGATTTCGCCGTCGATGGTGAGCTTGGCGGTGTACTGCACCGCCCCCTTGGCCGCGCGCGGGGCCGGAGCGGCGAGCAGCTGCGTGATGCGCAACTGGTCCACGTTCGGGATGCGATCGGTCAGGTCGTAGAGTTCGTCGAGCCAGACGACGCTGTCCCAGTCGTCGAGCGCCTTGATGCGCCGGCCTTCCTCTTTCTTGGCGGCCGCCTTCTTGTCCAGGTCCGACTTCTCGGCTTCTGCCGCGGCCACGTCCCGACTCAGCCCGGCGAGCACGAAGCGGCCGGTCACGAACAGGGCGCTGAAGATCATCAGGACCACGGCGACCCCGGCCAGGATTCGCCCGCGATAGGGGTTGGCCTTCACCTCGACCTTGTGCGGATCGATGAAGTTGACCGGCAGTCGGCCGCGCTCCGCGATGGCAAAGAGCAGCCCGGCGGTCCCGGCGAACCCACCCGGATTGCCCGGCACCTCGGCGTCGGAGCCGGCGAACGGATCGAACGGATACAGAGGCACGTCGATCAGCTCGCCGAGTTTTTGGCGCAGCTCGACATGCGGCCCAGCGGAGAGGTAGACGGCCTGCACGGGCCGTTGCGGGTTCTGGCCGTTGAACACCGTAAGGTTGCGGCGCACCTCGCCGGCGAGTGCCGGTCCGATGGCCAGGGTGCGGGCCAGCAGCAGCGCGTCGCCGCGCAGCACGCAGAACTCGGCCCAGCGATCCCCCACGGTGACGACCGCGACGGCCGCATTCGCCGGCTCCGGCGGCGGCGTCAGGGCGCCGCCAACGCTCATGGCATGCTGGGCCGCTGCGACCGCGCCGGATGCCCGCGGCGTGATGCCGGCGAGCTTCAGTCCGGCCGACAGGCAGAGCGTCTGATAAAAGGCGACGACATCCTTGCGAACGATCACGGCGAGCGCTCGCATCTCGGCGGCGCCGCGCTCGGTGATTGGAGCGTAGTCGATAATCACTTCGTCGGCCGCGTCGGTCAATTCCTTGACGGCCTGAAAGCGAATGACGTTCGGCTCCTCCGCCTCGGGCACGCTGGGAAAGCGGATGTCCTTGAGGATGACTCGATCGCGCGCCAGGCTGACGAGGACCGGCGCGGGCGAAATGCCTGCCGTCTTGAGGCGGTCGCGCAGCTGCTTCCCAAGCGCTTCGGCGTCGCCGGACGGCGGCGTGGCCTCTTCCTGCCAGACGGCGGCGCGTTCCACCTTCACCTTGCCGCCGCGAATGTTGGCCGCGACGACGTGAAGCTGATTCTGGTCCCAATCGAGGGCAAGATATCGAGGCACAAACATCTCCCTATTGTATCTTGTCGCCATTTGCCGCTTGCGGCTTCGCAGTCCTGCGCCGCTAAGCCGCAAGCGGCAACAGGGGGCAATTTACTCACTGTCCACTCACCTTCGGCAACGTAAAGCCCTTACCCAGCTCCGCCAATTCGCGGTAATACAGGATGCGCGGCCGGCCATTGTTCGTGTCCACCACGGCCTCGGCGCGCGCCGTCGGGCCGGGTCCATCGAAGTAACCGAGCACCTGGAAGCGAAACACCTGACTCTGTGTCGTGATGTAGCTCTCGATGGCGATGAGCGTCGCAGGCGGCAGTTTCGCCTTGGTCAGCAGCCAGGCCGGCGTCTGGTAGATCGGGTCCAGCGCGTCGGCGGACGTGAATGGCGGCTGGGCGGCCACGATCAGCTTCACGTCCGCGTCTTGCAAGTTGGGCAGCATCGACAGCACGATCTCCGATGCCGTGTTGACGTTGAGGGCCGGCGTCAGGTCCGACGATTGAAGCGTCGTCGTCTTGTCAAACATCAGCGGCAACAAGGTCGCCTGCTGGTTCGGATCGGCTAGCGGGTTCGGGAGCTGCACCATCGTCGGCCGGCCGTTCGGCATGGTGGGCGGAATGGTTACCGTGACTTGTTTCGAGAGGAGGCCGAAGATCGATGCGGGAATGGGCTTCCCCATGATTGTCCCGGCCGCGAGATCTTTCTTGATCTGATCCGCGGCGGCCTGGGGTATTGTTCCGGCTGGTCCCGAAGGCCCCATGCCGTCGGTCCCGCCGTAGAGGCGGTAGGCGATGAGGAACAGGGCGAGGTCATTGCCGAGGACCGTTTGGAGATTCGTGTACAGCGTCGTCAGGTTCGGATCGTTCAGCCAGACGCGAGCCGCGCCGGTGCTGTCAACGTTTGGCCTGCGGCTATAAATCGTCAGGTATTGCTGCCAGCCGAGGTCCGCGGTACCGTCGCCGGGATCTTCGTCGGAATCGAGGACGCCGTTGCGGTTCACGTCATTGCCGTACAACAGCTGCGGCGTCACGCCCTTGACCAGCAACAACTCTTCGAGCGAGTCGAGCGGGCCATTCTTGACGTGATAGGGCGGCGTCAGGCTCGGATAGTATTCGTCCTTGGCCCCGTTGGTGCGCGGGATCGTGCTCGCCGCGTCGAGCCAGTCGAGGATGGAGTTGGCCACGTCCTCCGTCATGTTCGGGAGCTTCAGGAGCATCTGCATCCGCACGGTGTCGGTCGGCGCTAGTTTGAGCAGAGCGTTGAGGTTCAGCTTGCCGGCCTCGTCGCTGACGCCGAAGCGATACGGCTGGCTGGTGAATTGCGGATCGTTCGGGTCGCGCACGGTCAGGACACTGAACCGGCCGCGGCGGGCCGCGATGTCGTTGTCGCCGACCTGGATGTCCTGGAAATACGTCGCGTTGTCGTACGGGTTGCCGTTCAACGTGCTGGTAAATGAAGTGGGATCGCTCAGGATCGCCGCCGTGTAGTGAACGCCGGACCTGGCGAGCGCTCGCGCCTGGGCAGTGCGCGTGTAGCTGTTCATGGCCC
>JBBQPD010000247.1:0-7763 GCA_038331535.1 Gemmatales bacterium
TCTTGTGCGTCCACCCCTTGCCCTTCACGAAGTAGTAGTCTGTCCACTCCCCGGTCGGGGGCGGGGCGGCGTCCGGCTGGCCGGGCGGGTGCGCCCAGCCGGTCGGCCCGGTCCACTCGCCGGGCTGGGACCGGAGGCAGCACTTCTTGTACTTCTTGCCGCTCCCGCACCGGCACAGGTCGTTCCGCCCCAATCTCTGCGTCACCATAGTTGCCCCTCCTGATGCGCCTGCGCTTCGGACTCTGCTCGCCGAACTGGTGATTATGCCAACCGGCGCCGGCACATGATCACAGCGCCGGCACCATATTCGGCAGCACCGGCACATGATCGCGGGATTCCGGCGCATGATCACCGCGCCGGCACATGATCACGGGCGCCGGCGCCGATCTCTGACTCATTGGACTTGACCCACTCCGACCTGTCAAGCGTTTCTCGATTTTTATCTTGACACCCCACCTGCTACCTGTACATTCATCAACGGAACATGCGCTCACATTTGTATCAGGAGGATCACCATGAGTCCCCTTCCTGGTCCCGTTCCGCCCACACCGACTCGATCAATCGCCAAGCCGTCGCCGCTGCTCGAACGGCTTCGACTGGCAGCGCAAGACCGCGGCGCTGCGCCGGCGACCGCCGACCAACTCCTCAGCTGGGCGCGTGCCTTCATCCTGTTCCACAACAAGCGGCATCCGTCCGAGCTGGGTCTGCCCGAGGCGACCCACTTCCTCGAACACGTCGTCAAGACCGCGGTGGAACCACTGCTGGCCCTGGCGCAGGCCCGTGCGGCACTGACGCTCCTGTACGGCGGCGTCCTCGGCAGCAACCGCGGAAGCGGCGCGGCCACACCGCGCTGCTGGTGTTCGTCGTCGTTTGCTTCCGTTGGGGGAGCTTAGCCGCTGTCCAGCGCCGCGGCCGTCGGCAACGGCAGACGGCACACTTCCGACACGCGCGGCCGCAGCGTCCGCTCCAGCACCTGCCAGACACAACCACCGCACTGCGAGCAGGCGGTCGCCGTGTGCACTCCCGCCAGCGCCGCCACGGCCACCACCAACAGCAGGGCTCGGCAGACGCGCAGGTTGGCCTCGCGGTAACGATTGGCCAGCAGGCCGTAATGGCGGATCTTCACGAAGCCGCTCGGCAACACGTGTTGCAGGAAGCGGCGGAGGAACTCGAACGGCGCCAGCGTCAGGTGCTTGTGCCGGCGGTCGTCGGCGTAGTCCTTGTAGTCGAAGGTCACGCCGGCGTCGTCCAGCGACACCAGCCGGGAATTGCTGATGGCCACGCGGTGCGTGTAGCGCGCCAGGTACTTCAACACCTGCTCGGGGCCGCCGAAGGGCGGCTTGGCGTAGACGACCCAGTCCTGGTCGTACAGCGGCGTCAGCCAGGCGGCCAACGCCGCCGGGTTGGCCAGCGCCGCCAACTTGCCATGACAGCCGACGGCGCCGCGGTCGTAAGCGGCGCGCAGCCCGGCCAGGAACTTGCCGCGAAACAGGCGACTCAGCACACGCACCGGCAGGAAGAAGCCCGGCCGGCACGGCCGCCAGCGCGGCGGTTCCTCGACGCGGCCGTTGACGTCGCAGGCCAGGCCGCCGCCGGTGACCACACAATGGACGTGCGGGTGATGGCTCAGCGTCTGCCCCCAGGTATGCAACACGGCCAGCAGACCGACCGTCGCCCCCAGGTAACGCGGGTCGCTGGCCAGTTCGCGCACCGTCTCCCAGGCCGTGCGCAGCAGCAGGTCGTAGAGCACACGCGCGTTCTGCAAGGCCAGCGGACCCAGGACCGCCGGCAGCGTGAACACCACGTGATAATAATCCACCGGCAACAGCGTCTGCGCCTCGCGCACCAGCCAGGCGGCGCGCGTCGCCGCCTGGCACTTGGGACAGTGGCGGTTGCGGCACGAGTTGTAGCTGACGCGCTGCTCGCCGCAGCCGGCGCACTGCTCGGTGTGTCCGCCCAGGGCCGCCGTGCGGCACAGGGCCAGCTCCTTCACGGCACGTACCTGGTCGCGCGACAGGTGCGCCCCCTGCGCCGCCAGGTAGGCGCCGCCGTGGCCGCGCAGCACGTCGGCCACCTCCAGTGCCGGCCGTGCCGGCGTCGGCAGCGTCATGGCCTGCCCTCCGGCGTAGGTGGCTCGGCCACCCAGGCGGGCACGGGCACCGTGGCCACAGTCGGTTTGGCCACCAGCGTGTCCAGCGGATTGGGCAGACGCTGCAGATGCAAGGTGCTGACGTGCAGGTAACGCGCCGTCGTCTGCAGGTCGTTGTGTCCCAGCAGGTGCTGCAACGTCACCACGTCCACGCCCGCTTCCAGCAGGTGCGTGGCGTAGCTGTGTCGCAGCGTGTGCAGACTGACGCGCTTGCGCCAGCCCAGGGCACGCACGGCGCGCGTCACGCGACGCCCCAGCGCCGTGATGCTGCGGTGCCGCTGGCCGTCGGGCGTGGGGAACAGCCAGTCGCGCGGCCGGCAGCGCCGCCAGTAGTCGCGCAGCTCGGTCAGTAGTTGCGGCGACAACGGCACCTGCCGATCCTTGTGTCCCTTGCCCTGCCGGATCGTCAGCACGCCGCGGCCGCTGTCGATGTCGGCCACGCGCAGGCGCACGGCCTCGCCGAGGCGCAGGCCGCAGGCGTAGATGGTGCGCACCAGCATCCGGTCCGGGTCGCTCGGAAAGGCGGCGAAAAATAGCAGAACCTCCTCGCGGCTGAGCACCGCCGGCAGCGTCTTGGCCCGCTTGCCGAACGGCAGGGCCGCGGCCATCGCGGGCCGGGCGAGGCAGGTGCCATAGAAGAAACGCAGGGCGCAGACGGCTTGGTTGTAGGCACTCCAGGAAGCGTGCTTGACCTGGAGCAAGTGCAATTGCCAGGCCCGCACCTCCTCGGCGCCGAGTAGCTCCGGCGACCGGCCGAAGTGTCGCGCGAACTGGGCGACGTGCTGGATGTAGCAGGCGATGGTCTTGGGGGAATAGTTGCGGCGCTGGAGATCTTCCAGCAGACGTTGGCGCAGCGGCGTCATGGCGAGGAGACTCCGGAGTAGCGAGACCGCGCTGGACAGGACAGGCCAAGCATGACACACAAGCGCGGCGGGCGCAAGTCCGCATAATCGGCACCGTCGGCAGAAGCGCTACAGACGGAAGGCGGAAAGAAGGGATTCAAACGAACAAGCAGAGAGGAGGGGCTAAGCGGAAAGGGGACAACACATAAACCACCGCGAAGCGGTTTAGCCCGCATTTCTCACCACCCCTCGCGCTGACGGTTCCTCGGCGGTCGGTCGAGAGGAATTGCGACTTGCCAATACCGTTTTGAACCCTGCCACGCTCGCTGCCATCGCTTGGCGTCCGCCCGAAGGCTACTCCGCTGGCCGTTTTCGGCCCAACGGACAGACGGGTACGGACGGCGGACGCGATCCGCTGTCGCGAACCTCCCACCGAACTCGTTCATCCTGCCTCCGCCCGGCCTGTGCGTCCTATCCCGTCGTCGGCCCCAGCGGCGCCACCGCCCCCAGACCGCGCAGGTTGGCACACACGCGCTCGAACAACGCACGGAACGGCCACGCCTCCGACAACGACACCACCACCCGACGCACCGTCACCCGGATCACCGCACCGATCTTCAGCAATTTGCTGCGGATCGTACTGCACTGCGCCTGCGCCATCTCCGTCCCCTGCAGACCGAACTGCCGCAACGCCCGTAGCACCACATACGCCACCGTGGACAGATAGAGTCGCACCTGGTTGGCACGCATCGTTTCACAGCTGGTGCGGTCGGCGAACAGGTACAACTGTTGTTCCTTGATGCGGTTCTCCATGTCACCGCGGCCGCAGTATTCCTCCTCATACAACGGCGGCATCGGCCACGCTGCCGCCGACAGCGCGGTGACCACGAAGCGCGGATTACTTCCCTTGGCCAGGTGTTCGGCCTTGCCCACCACGCGCCGCGCCCGACTTCAGCTCTTGTGGGTGCGATACTCAAAGTCCTGGAACACGCGTGCCGGCGGGCGGGTCGTTGGTAGCGTCCAGGTCGAGGACCAGGCGCGTGGGCGGCAGCGCGTGCTGTTGGATGAAGGCCGTGACCAGGAAGTCGGCCATCGGACCGAGATGGGCGACGATCTTCTTGTACCGACTATCCGCATCAGCACCGACGGGCGTGAGTTCCAGGCGATTGAGGGTGCTCTTGCCGGCCAAGGGTTTGCCGCGATCGCGCGCTTGCAGGCGGTCGTCGCCGAGCGGATCGGTCTTGCCCACGAGGACGGCCAGCAGGGGATCGAGGCGTAGTTGGTCGTGATCGTTGAGGTCTTCGTAACCCAGACACAGGCCGAAGACGCGCTGCTTGACGAGTTCGCGGAGGGAGTGCTCGACCAGATCCGGATCGCGATGATCGGTGAAGCAGCCGGCGAACTGTTCGAGGAAGCGAAAGCGTTGTTCGACTTCGCGGAGCAGCAAGCCGCCGCCGTCGGAAGTGACCTTACCGCCATCGAAAGCGGCGACGACCTGGCGTGGTCCGAGGTCTTGGAACTCGAAGACAGAGGGCCTACACTGTGTCCTAGCTCGACCGCTCCCAAACTGGGGCGCAAGTTGTTTGCCTAACATTACTTACGCTTCGAGGAGCGGTCGAGTTTCATCATTCCGGTGAGAAATGCGGGCTAGCAGGAGAAGGCAGGGGCAACTGAGGTTGGGCGCGAACGCGGGGATTGACCTGGCGGCCCTGCTGCCCGATGATGGCCAATCGCGCCCGGTCCTCGACATTCAGAAACGACGGGAGTCACGGTAGCGATCCCGTCGAACCGCCTCACCGAGGCCGGCCACGCAAGGCGGCAGAGGCTCCGCCAGAGCCGGCGGCGCCCGCGGCAGGGGCGAAGCAGGGACAGACCGGGAAGGGGAAGAAGCGATGAGCGTAACGAAAACCCCAGCGAATCTATACGATCTCAGGCGCTTGTGGATCGGTCGCAAAGTGCGTGGCTCGGCGACCCCGGAGGCGAGTCGCGTCCCTGACCGGCTGGTAGAAAGCATCATCCAGAATGCCAAGGACAACCGTTACTGCGCCGTGAGCGTGGGCGACGGTGCCGGCGAGCAAGTTATCGCCGATTCGCCGGGTGAACTTCATCGCCTGCTGTGCCAGCTTGCCGCACTCGCAGCTTGAACGCAAGGCCCAGGCGGCGCGGCTGGCGCTGCCGAGGCCGCCGATGGCGAAAGCCGCACGGGCGACGGGCCGAAGGGCGGGGAAGGGCACGGAACGGGGCACGGGGATTGAGCAACAAAAAGTAACGGGATGACACCGACCTCGGCAATGCCTCGCCGGTCGCCGATTTTGGTAGTCAACAAGCCGATTTATTCTGAAGAAAGGAATGTTTTGTGCTTGATTCTGGAGACAGTGGCACCGATGATACGCGGCGCCGAGGGACCGTTATCGTCAGCTGTAAGAGAAGTGCATAATGGCTCTGGAACACGAACTCGAAATCTTCCGCCGCGAACTCCCGTCGCTTATCGCCGCCGGGGGGCAGGGGAAGTTTGCGTTGGTTTACGGAGACCAACTCGACAGCGGATGGGATTCAGAGGCAGAGGCGCTTGCGGCGGGATATGACCAGTTCGGCCTGGACCCGTTTCTGGTAATGCTCATCACCGAACGGGAGGAACCTCGATTTTTCTCCCGCAAGGTGAGTCAATGTCACTGATCACAGGACGCATTGACCGCTCGGGCGGAGCCATCGTTACCGTCCTCGTTGGCGTTAGCGCTGTTCGGCGCTCGCGATTGGTCGCCGCGCAGTTCAAAGTTCCCGGCGAAATAGCTCTCAGGCTTCAGATCGACACCGGTTCGTTCGCAACCGGCTTCCCGACATCAGTCTTGCACGCTCCCGGCATCTCTCCCTATCGCGTTATTCCCGTCAGCACCACTTCGACCAAACCAGGAGAGCCTCACCTTGTCGATCAGTACGAGATTAGTCTTGGCCTTGTTTCCGACATGACGTGCTTTTCACTTCCGAGCGTTCGCGCGATCGCGTCTGATGACTTTGGCTACCGTGACGGCGTGCAAGGGATTCTCGGACGCGAAGTCTTGGACCGTTGCGTGTTTCAGTATTGTGGTCCTGATTCTGCTTTCTCTTTAGCTTTCCCCGACTAGGGCCGCGTTTCAAGTTTCATCCTCAGCAGATGAGCCACGGCCACAACCACAAACGCCGCGGGCCGGCAGCCTCTTCAGCCCCGGCCCGCGGCGTGCCAACAGCTGCACTTCTCCCGCTTCCCTCCCGCCGACAACTTGTGTTTCGACACGCCGAACATTGTAGCCGGCGGCGCGCCTCGGCGTCAGCCCTTCACGGCCCGATGCTCCCGGCGCCGACGTGGCACCGACCAAAGGGAAGCCGACGAAGAAAGGAAAACGGTGACGTATGGCCGAACACTCAAGCGGTGAACTTCCTATCCCCGGCGACATCGTGGCGCGGGGGCCGGCATAGTCGTGCACACGGTCCAACCCGGCCAATCCGGGCGAATGGCTGCGCTATCTGCCGTAGCCGACACCGAGCGCCCCCGGTGTCATAGAATGGGCGGAGTCGCCCCGGAAGGGGAAGCGTCTCGCCGTGGGAATGCGCGCGTATCCAATAGTCCAGCTCGACACCACACAACACGGGTGGTGCTCATAGGGAAGGATGACGTATGGGGATGTTGGATCACTGGCACCCGGTGCTGAAATCGCGCGCTGTGCGCCGCAAGCCGGTCGCTGTGAAGATCGCGGGACAGCCGATCGCAATCTTCCGGACCGAATCCGGCGAGCTCAGAGCGATGGCGGACGCCTGTCCGCACCGCCGCCTCAAGCTCAGCGCCGGGACGGTGATTGGCGAACGGCTTCAGTGTCGCTACCACGGCTGGACCTACGACATCCGCGGCAACGGCGAGAGCCCCGGCACTCCAAAACTGAACGCCTGCGTCACCAGCTTCGATGTGCGCGAGCAGTACGACCTGATCTGGGTCAAGTCGCGCGGCAGCCATGCTCCCTTTCCCACTTTTGAGGCCGAAGGGTATCTGCACCTGGCGACCTTGATCCACACGATGCCCGCCCCCTTCGAGCTCGTCGTCGATAACTTCAACGAGATCGAGCACAGTGCGACCGTCCACCGTACCTTCGGTTACGATCTGGCGCGGATGAGCGAAGTTACCGTCCGATGCGAATCGACCGAGACCAGCGTTCGGACGGTGAACGTCGGCCCCACGAAGCGGCTGGGCTTGCTCTACGCAATCTTCTTCGGAGCCTACGCGGGCGATCTGTTCCACGACGACTGGACGACGTATTTTTCGCCGGTCCACAATGTCGTGGATCACTGGTGGACCTCGCCGGACGGATCGCGGGAGGGGATGATCCGGTGGCGGCTCTACATCTTCTTCGTGCCGGTGGACGATGGCACCACTCTGGTGGTGTCGGTGACTTATGCCAAGTCGCGCTACCCGGGTCCGGCTGGTGGGCTGCGCCTGCTGCGCTGGCGGTTCCGTCAAGAACTGGACGCGGAGCTCGCAGCCGATGCCGAATTGCTCCAGCACCTTTCCAGCCACGATACCTCGATCGACGGTATGAAACTCAGTCGATTCGATAAGGCACTTGGCCTGACCCGCGAGCGAATCGCCAAGATCTACCGGGGGGAACCGTAAGGTGACGGCTACGACCGGAACCTGCGCCTCCTCAATCACACCAGCCGCGAGCGGCTGCGCCCGCGCGGGCGCAGCCGCTCGCGGCTGGTGTGATTGAGGAGGCGCAGGTTCCGGTCGTAGCCGTCACCTTACG
>JBBQPD010000248.1:0-7760 GCA_038331535.1 Gemmatales bacterium
AGCTATCAGCTAATAGCTATTAGCTTTCAGTTAATACTGGGGCGTTCCGAGTCGGCACGACGTCGTCCCTCCGTGCCACCTTGGCGGTTTTCCCTCTGCGTTCCTCGGCGTCCTCTGCGGTGAGTAATCCAGGCTATCTACTTCCAAGGAGAACTGAACCCCATGAGTATTGCCGTCATCACCGGCTCCGCGGGCCTGATCGGCTCGGAGGCCGCACGCCATTTCGCCGCGCAGGGTCTGGACGTGGTCGGCGTGGACAACGACATGCGCCGCTGCTTCTTCGGCGACGAAGCCTCGACGCGCTGGCAGCGCCGGCGCCTCAAGAAGGAACTGGGCGGCCGCTACCGCCACCTCGATGCCGACATCCGCGACGCTGGCCGCATGGACCGGCTCTTCCGCCGCCTCGGGGCCGACGTTAAGCTTGTCGTGCATACCGCCGCGCAGCCATCGCACGACTGGGCGGCGGGCGACCCGCAGACCGACTTCACCGTCAACGCCAACGGTACGCTCAACCTGCTGGAGGCGACGCGCCGCCACGCCCCCGACGCGGTGTTCCTCTTTACCTCGACGAACAAGGTCTATGGCGACACTCCCAACCGGCTGCCGCTGGTCGAACAGGAGACGCGCTGGGAGATCGACCCAGCACACCCCTACGCCGGTGGTATTCGCGAGGACATGTCGATCGACCAAACGCTACACAGCGTTTTCGGGGCGTCGAAGGTGGCGGCCGACGTGATGGTGCAGGAATACGGCCGTTACTTCGAGCTGCGCACGTCCTGTTTTCGCGGCGGTTGCCTGACGGGGCCGAACCACTCCGCGACGAAGCTGCACGGCTTCCTCGCCTACTTGGTGAAGTGCGCCGCCACCGGGACGCCATACACCGTCTTCGGCTACGGCGGCAAGCAAGTGCGCGACAACATCCATAGCCACGACCTGATTCAGGCGTTCGACCAGGTCTTTCGGGCGCCGCGCGCCGGCGAGGTTTACAACATCGGCGGCGGCCGCTTCAGCAACTGCTCGATGCGGGAGGCCATCCGCCTGTGCGACGAGATCACCGGCCGGCCGCTCGACTGGCGCTACACCGGCGACAACCGCAAGGGCGATCACGTCTGGTGGGTCAGCGACGTCGGCAAGTTCATGGCGCACTACCCGACGTGGCGCCTCACCTACGACGTGCCGCGTATCTGCCGTGAGATTTACGCTGCGAACGTCGAGTCCTGGATGGAGGCGGCGGTGCCATGATCGACCGGGGCAAGCACAACATTCTGGGAGTCCGCATCGACGCGGTGGACTACGACGCCGCGGTTGGACGAATTATCACCGCCGCCCGCTTGGGTCAGCCGCTGACCGTCTCCGCCCTGGCTGTCCACGGCCTCATGACGGGCGTGCTAGACGAGGAACATCGCTATCGGCTCAACCGCTTCGACCTGTTAGTGCCGGACGGCCAGCCGGTGCGCTGGACCCTCAACTGGCTGCATCGCGCCCGGCTGCGCGAGCGCGTTTATGGGCCGGAGTTGATGCTCCGCGTCTGTCGGGCGGCGGCGGAGCAAGGGCTGCCCATCTTCCTGTTCGGCGGCACGGCCGACCTGCTCGCCGCCTTACGTGAAAACCTGACGCACGCCGTCCCCGCGCTGCGAGTTGCGGGAACCCAGCAGTCTCTCTTCCGCCGAATGACGATTACAGAGCAGGCCGAGGTCGTCGCCGCCATCAAGGCCAGCGGCGCCGCTCTGACCTTCGTTGGACTGGGATGTCCGCGACAGGAAGTTTGGGCCTACGAATTACGCGAGGCTCTGTCGATGCCGTTGATCGCTGTCGGGGCCGCATTCAATTTTCACGCAGGCACCTTGCCGCAAGCGCCTAGTGCCTTGCAGTCCCGAGGGCTGGAGTGGCTCTACCGTCTGGTGCAAGAGCCCCGCCGACTCTGGAAACGCTATCTGTTTCTCAACCCGCTGTACCTGACACTGCTGTTCCTGCAAATGACGCGACTGAGCGCGTTCGATCCAGCTCACGTATCCCCGCCGACCGAAGAGAGCCGTTACGGTTGAGAACGTACTCATCGACGTCTTATTACCCCGGCACCAAAGAAACGCATACAGCAGGCTGAAGCGCCCGCGAAGGAATGCCGTCCGCGCCAGGCATCCTTCGCGGGCGCGTCAGGCTCCTACACCAGCCTGACGCGCCCGCGAAGGAATTCTGTCCGCGCCAGGCATCCTTCGCTGGCGCGTCAGGCTGGTGTGCGGTTCTTTCGTGCCGGAGTAATATGCCTTCTACCAGTGCTTGCGACGACCCTTGCCCAATGGCGATTAGCGTGCGGGAAGTCCGATCGCGAGCCGATATTCTTCCCAGTACTTCGCGTTCGCGCTGTCCAGCGCTTCCCAGCTGCGGGCGACCGTGGCCAAGGCTTCCGCGGGATCGGCATCGGGTTTCGCGAGCGCCGCGCGTAACGCTTCGGCCAGCAGCGCCCGGCGCCGGCCTTCGTCCGGGGTGCGCAGCCGATAGACGGGGTTCGCCACGTTGCGGTGTTCGAGCGTCTGTTGCACGGCTTCTTTGAACGCGTCGGTCTGCGAACTCTTGAGGTCGAACACCTCCCAGCGGGCGTTGCGGTCGAAGTGGTCGGAGCGGAAAGCGCCGCCGCCGCTGGGCGGTTCCGCGCGCGGCCCTAGCACGACCTGCCGGCTCACGTCGCGGCCGCCTAGTTCCGCTAACAGGCCGAACGCTTCCTCCGAGTGAACCGCCGTCGTCGGCACCACGCCAAGCCAACCATCAGCGCCGAGGTAGGGCATCCAGTTGAAGCCATCCGCCGGCCGGTCGCCCTTGCGCGCGGCGGGGCCGAACGACGCCTCGGCGCCGGGCACGCGCGTCACGGCGAACTTGTCGCGCACGCCGCTTTTCTCGTCCTGCAATCGGAAAATCTGGGCGGCATCCGTCAGGCAGCAGACGCACGCACCCGTGCGAAAGGACTCGATAGGCGACAGGCCCGGTTTCCCCCGGTAGGCTTGTAACCGTTGCAACAGGGCGAGGGCATAGACGAAGCCGGGACTGTCAATGCGTGGTTTGCCCGTTTTCAGATCGTAATGGAAGGAAAATGCCTCCTGGGGGATGTTGTCGCCGCCGGAAACGACCCGGTGAACGTATCCGGCCGCGACGCTGTAGAATTCGCGTTCCAGACCGTCGTCGTCAGCGGGCAACGGAGGCAAGCTAGGCGTCCTTCCTTTCATCTTGAAAAGGGCGGCGGCGTCCTCGACGTCTTTCCAGGTCGCAGGAGGTCTTAGCCCGGCGTCCTTGAACAGGTCCGAGCGGTAGCAGAGGAGCGGCGCTGCGCCGAGCAACGGCAGGGCGTAGGCGGTGCGGTCCCAGAGCAAGAGGTGCTCGCGATACATCGGCAACAAGCCCTTCCAGCCGAACGGAGCTTCTTCGGCCTGGAGATCAGCCGGCACCGGACGCAGCTCTCCAGCGACGGCCCGGCGACCCAGTTCGGCGGGGGCGATCACCCAGACGTCGGCCGCGCCGTCCGGGCCGTCGGCGCCGTACTCCTTCACCTCCACGACGGCGTTCGCGCGGGCCTGCCAGGCTCTGGAATGCCTACGCACTACATCGGCGGCCGGCCCGGCGGGACAGGAGACGCGGAGCGTGATCGGCTCAGGCGGCGCGACGGCGCCGGGGGGCGCCGAGCAGCCGAGGGCATTTGCCAGGAGAAGGAAAAAAAGTGCCGCTCCGGGCAGGCTTTTGGGTTGCATGGTAGAGGTTTCGAGTCGTACAATAGATCGAGGTTATCTCTCCAGCACTCATTCTAGCGGTTCTTTCGCTCGATAGACTCGCAAGGGCCGATTCCCTGAGCATCGGCGACGGCGTGGAACCGACGGATGAGCGCGATCCGTCTGCACACAGCAAGAAGAAGGATTCGCTCGTCCCGGTACGCCGCCTGGCGGCTTGATGTAGGGACGATCCTGCCGGTGGGCCTTGGGGGCCTGTTACTCCTTTCGATCGAGCGGCGGGCGAGGACACGGGGTCCGTGGGATCGATATGTTGCGCAGGAGCGAGGTCGTCTCATGAAGTTGAGTCTCGTGGTGATGACGCCGGGAAAACAGGAAGGCAAAGCCCTTGAGGTCAAATTGACCCAGTTCGTGATCGGCCGCGATCCGCAGTGTCATCTCCGCCCCGCCAGTCCGATGATCAGCAAACGGCACTGTGCCATCATTCAGCGCGAAGGCAAGGCGTTTCTGCGCGACTTCGGCAGCACCAACGGCAGTTTCGTGAACGACGAACCGGTGAAGGGCGAAATCGAGTTGAAGCACGACGACCGACTTAAAATCGGGCCGCTGCTGTTCACGATACGGGTCGAGGCGACGGTCCCAATCAACCGCCCGACTCCGCCGCCGGCCACGCGTTCCGCCGTCGTCGCCCCCAAGCCGAAGCCTGCCGAACCCGACAGGACTCCGCCGCCGCCGACCAAGGGAAAGAGCGAAGAGGACGACGACATCGCCGCCATGCTGCTGTCTCTCGTCGACGACGACGTTCCCGCCTCCACGACGACTAGCGCGGACGGCGTGCCCGACGGTAGCACGCAGATGGAAATCCTCGTCCCACCGGGCATCATCCCCGAACCGACCCGGAGAACCGACAAAGAGAAAGACGACAAGGCGGCCAAGGACGCGAAGGACGCGAAGGACGCCAAACCCAAGAAAGAAGCTTCGGGCAACACTGCGAACGCCGCCAAGTCGATCCTCGAACAGATGATGAAACGACCGCGTACCTAAAACGAGTTTTGCGGACGGAGGACTGAGTCAATGCATTCCGTCCTCTGTCCTCGCCGCTGAGAACTTCCTTGGAATCCGATCCCGTGCAGGCTGCGGCCACGCTTCGGCGCTGGTTGCCCCCCAAGCTTCTGTCCTGGTTCGACGACCATCAACGCGATTTGCCCTGGCGACACGATCGCGATCCGTACCGCATCTGGGTCAGCGAGGTCATGCTCCAGCAGACTCAGGTGGCTACCGTCGTTCCGTACTTCGAGCGCTTCCTGCGGGCTTTTCCCACGTTGACCGATCTCGCGCGAGCCAGCGAACACGAAGTTCTCCTCCTGTGGGAAGGGCTCGGTTACTACCGGCGGGCGCGCGATCTACATCGGGCCGCGCGCGAACTCGCGGCGGCGCACGACGGTCAGGTTCCGGACGATGCCGAGGTGTTGGGACAGTTACCCGGTCTCGGCCGTTACACTTGTAACGCGGTGCTGTCGCAGGCGTTCGATCGGCGACTGCCGATCCTGGAAGCCAACTCGCAGCGTGTTCTGAGCCGGCTGTTTGGCCGCGAAGCGGACCCGCGCGGAGGGGCGGCCCGGCGTTGGCTATGGACCGCGGCCGAGGCTCTGCTGCCGGGGAAGCGCGTCGGCGCGTTCAACCAGGCGCTGATGGAACTCGGCGCGCTCGTCTGTACGCCAACCGCCCCGAAATGCGGCGCGTGTCCGCTGGCGAAGCGCTGCCAGGCCCGCCTTCAAGGACGACAGGAAGAGATTCCCGCGCGGACCCCGGCGCAGAGACCGACGGAAGTGCGCGAGGCCGCAGTCGTCGTGCGCCGGGCGGACCGCGTACTGCTGACCCTCAGGCCGGAACACAGTCGCTGGGCCAACCTGTGGGAATTCCCTCACGCCGAGTTGCGCGCGGGCGAAAGCGCAGAGGGCGGCGCCGACCGCGTCGTCGCCGAACTGACCGGAATGCGGGCCATGCGCGGGCCGGAATTGATGACGATTCGTCACGGTGTCACGCGCTTTCGGATCACGCTCGTCTGCTTCGAGGCCGAATACGCCGGCGGAGAATTCGCCTCGCCCTTCTACCGCGAAGGGCTGTGGCTGCCGCCGCGGGACCTGGCGCAGTATCCTGTCAGCGCACCCCAGCGCCGCCTGGCCCGTCACCTGACACAGCCTGACCGCCAGAAGCGACTGTTCTGACGATGCGGCGAAATCAGCTTTTCTGTCCGAGCCGGACGCGTTTTCTCTTCAGGCCAGGTCCGGTTGAACGACCCGTTCCGGTTTGCCGCAGCGCTGGAGCAACGTCTCGGCGGCGAGGTAACCGCTGCGCACGGCGCCTTCCATCGTCGCCGGCCATCCGGTCGCCGTCCAGTCTCCGGCGACGAGCAGGTTTTTCAACGGCGCTCCCTGGTGCGGCCGCCAGCGATCGACGCCCGGCACCGCGCTGAAGGTCGCCGCGCGATCTGTCACCACCCGCGCCCGCAGCAAGGCCGCGGACCGCGCCGCGGGGAAGAGGTCGGCCAGTTCCGCGACGATCGCGTCTTGCACGGCCTGATTGTCCATGCCTCGGAACAGTCGGGCGGCGCTGACGACGATCTGGACGTAGTGTTCGCCCGCCGCGACTTCCCCACGGCGAAACAACCATTGGCCGACGCAGTCGATCAGCACGACATGCGGCAGGCGCGTGATCGGCCGGTCGAACCATAGATGGACGCTGGTGATTGGCGACGTTTCCAGTTGACGAAGATTGCCGAAATACGGGTCCGCCTCGATCAGGGCCGACGGCAGCAAGTCGAGCAGGCGTCCGAAGGGCACCGCTGCGAGATACCAGTCCGCGGTTATCGTCGTCCCATCGCGCAGCTCCACGCCGCGCACACGGTCCTCTTCGACAACAAGACGGCGGGCAGTGGTGTTGAACTGAACGCGGACGCCGTCGCGGTCGAGGCCGCGCTTCAGTTCGGCGCCATAGAGCCTTGCCAAAGGAACCTGCGGCAGTTCGACTTCGAAGCCGCGCCGGTGCCCGAGGAAGCCGTCCACGAATACCTTGCGGGCGTAGCGAAGACCGGCGCGCTCCGGCGCCTCGTTCAGGGCGCTCGTCAGGACAACGCCCCAGAAACGGGCGATGGTTCGCGGCGTTTGCCGGTGTCGGCGAAGCCAGTCGAGAAACGGCTCGTCGGCATCGGGATCGCTCCGCTGAAGTCGCACTAACCCCCAGGCAACCCGCAGCTTTTCATCGGGCCGCAGGTAGTGGGCGGAGAGAAAGGAGCGGGCGAGGTGCAACGGGGCCGGCAGCGGGTCGGCACGGAAACGACTGACTCGGCGATCGGGTGTCATGAAATAGAGATCGGACTGAGGCCGCAGCAAGTGGGCGACGCCAGCGGAGCGGACGAAGTGGGCGAAGTTCGTGCAGCAGCCCATGCTGACATGCTGGCACACGTCGAGGATTTGGCCGCTGGCAGCGTCGAGGAAAGAGGAGGCCCTGCCGCCGAGCCGGTCGCGCGCCTCGAGGAGGGAAACGGACACCCCGCGCCGGGCCAGCGCCGTCGCCGCCGCCAGTCCGGCCAATCCACCGCCAAGGATAACGACTGAGGCGGCCAAAGACTCGGGCTCCGGGCCGGATTACTCACGAAGTAAGGGGCGAAAAAGGCCTTGCCAGCAATGCCCACATGCTCTACATATAGAAATGCGCACGGGTGCACTTTCGGATCCGTGTTCCCATTCCCCGATAGCTCAATGGTAGAGCAACCGGCTGTTAACCGGTTTGTTGTAGGTTCGAGTCCTACTCGGGGAGCTTTTTCACTCACTCGGCGAACCAACGACGGCTCGGTTAACGAGCCGTCGGCGTTCGCCTCGCCGTTCCCATGCCGCAACTCCTTGGCGTTGCTGCTGTTGTCGAAAGACGGGGCATCGGGACACGGGCGCAGGGCATACGTCCCCCGCGTGCCGTCGTCTTCCGAGATGCGAAGTTCGACAACCTCGACGAAGTGCCGAAGGATCGTCCGCTGCTCCTCGGGCGTCG
>JBBQPD010000249.1:0-7738 GCA_038331535.1 Gemmatales bacterium
GGGCTAACGCCCCCCGCTCGCCGGTTCTGAATCGACTATTTGTCGATCTCATCGATCTGCGCCAGCGACGCGAACGGCTTGCCCTCGACATAGGCCAGGAAGGCGCCGCCGCCGGTCGAGACGTGCGTCATTTTCGTATCGAGGCCGAACTGCTCCACCGCCTCCGCCGTCTCGCCGCCGCCGACCACGGTGACGGCCTTGCTGTTGGCCATCGCCTCGGCGATGCCGCGCGTCCCCTTGCTGAACGCCGGCTGCTCGAACCAGCCGACCGGGCCGTTCCAGATCACCGTGCCCGCCTGTTGAATCTTCGCGCTGTAAAGCGCCAGCGTCTTCGGGCCGATGTCCACCCCTTCGTAGCCGGTGGGGATTGTTCCCTCCACAACCTGCGTCTGGTTCAGGTCGTCCGACTTGACGACGAGGTAATCGACGGGCAGCGTAATCTTGGTGCCGACGTGCGGCAGCAAGGCTTGCGCGGCGGCGATCTCTTCCGGCGCCACCCTCGTGGCGCCGACGTCCACGCCCTGCGCCTTGAGGAACGTGTAGCCCATTTTGCCGCCGATCAGCAGGTGATCGACCTTGCCGAGCAGGGCGTTGATGAAGTTGATCTTGTCCGATACCTTGGCCCCGCCCATGACGGCCAGCAGCGGCCGCTTCGGGTTCGACATCAGGCCGTCGATGATCTCCAGCTCCTTCGCCACCAGCAGGCCGACGGCGCGCGGCTTGCCGTTGTTCTTCATGCGCATCGGCACGGCGACCATCGAGGCGTCTCTGTCGTTGTGACAGGTGCCGAAGGCGTCGGTGACGTAGGCGTCGCCTAGCCCGGCAATGGCCTGGGCGAATTGCGCGTCGTTCTTCTGCTCGCGCGGGTCGAAGCGCAGGTTTTCCAAGAGCAGCACCTGGCCCGGTTGAAGCGCCTGCGCTCTGGCAGAGACTTCAGGGCCGACGACGCTATCCGCGGCCTTCGCCACGGGCCGGCCGAGCAGCTCGCCGAAGCGCACGGCGATGCGGTCCATCTTGAGGTTGGCGTCCTTTGCCGGATCGCCCGAAGGCCGGCCGAGGTGACTCATGGCGATGACCGCGGCGCCGGCGTCGAGCAGGCGCTCGATCGTCGGCAGGGCAGCGCGGATACGGCGGTCGTTGGTGATGGCGCCGGTCTTCTTGTCGAGCGGCACGTTGAAATCGACGCGCACCAGAACGCGCTTGCCCGCGAGGCCCGGCAGGTCGGCGAGGGTTTTCTTGGCCATGGTGTCTCCCAAACGACTGTGCCGCTTGCGGCTTAGCGGTCTGGCGCTAAGCCGCAAGCGGCAATTCCAATCAACCCTTGCCCACCATGTAGCGCAGCAGATCGACGCAGCGGTTGGAGTAGCCCCATTCGTTGTCGTACCAGCTGACCAGCTTAAAGAAGCGCTTGCCGATCTCCGGGTTCTTCATCGTCGCATTGGCGTCGAAGATGCTCGACGCGGGGTCGTGCAGGAAGTCGCTGGAAACGACCTCGTCATTGGTGTATTCCAGGATGCCCTTCAGGTACGTTTCGCTGGCCTTCTTCATGGCCGCGCAGATTTCCTTCAGCGTCGTATCCTTGGTGGTCCGCACGTTCAGATCGACCACGGACACTGTGGCTGTCGGCACGCGGAACGACATGCCGGTGAGCTTGCCCTTGACCTCCGGACAAACCAGGCCGACCGCCTTGGCCGCGCCGGTGCCGGAGGGGATGATGTTCACGGCCGCCGCCCGGCCGCCCTTCCAGTCCTTCTTCGACGGGCCATCGTTGGTCTTCTGCGTGGCGGTGTAGCTATGCACCGTCGTCATCAGCCCTTCCTCGATGCCGAAGCCTTCCTTCAGCAAGACGTGGACCATCGGCGCCAGGCAGTTGGTGGTGCAGCTGGCGTTGGAGACGATGTTGTGCTTGGCGGCGTCGTACTTCTCGTGGTTGACGCCCATGACGACGGTGATGTCCTCGTCCTTGGCCGGGGCGGAGATGATGACCTTCTTGGCGCCGGCGGTGAGGTGGCCCCTGGCCTTCTCGGCGTCGGTGAACAGGCCGGTCGATTCGATGACGTACTCGACGCCGAGCTGCTTCCAGGGCAGGGCGGTCGGGCCTTCCTTGACAGCGAGGCACTTGATCTTGTGGCCGTTGACCACGAGGGTGTCGTCTTCGGCCACGGAGGCGGCGGACTTCTCGCTGGTGACCGTGCCGGTGAAGCGGCCCTGGGTCGAATCGTATTTCAGCAAATAGGCGAGGTTATCGGCGGGCACCAGGTCGTTGACGGCGACGACGTCGAGCGTCTTGCCGAGCAGTCCCTGTTCCACGAGGGCGCGGAAAACCAGCCGCCCGATGCGCCCGAAACCGTTGATGCCCACTTTCACTGTCATTCGTCGTCTCCTTGTTACGCAACCTAACCCCCCGGCCCCCTTCCCTGCGAGGGAAGGGGGAGAAACACGATTCCCCCCCTCTCCGCTCAGGGGAGGGGCCGGGGGGAGGGGTCAATCGCCAGCGCGGCCCGATAGCCGGTCTTTCCCGCCTTCTCTACGCTATAAACTATGGCTTTCCGTCACCCCGTCGAGTAGCGGGCTGGCGACGGCTGAGAGCTAAGAGTTGGTAGCTGAGAGCTTTATCATGGCTGGAATCGTGCGCGTGGCGGTGACCGGAGCGGCGGGACAGGTGGCGTACACGCTGCTGCCGCGGTTGGCTTCCGGCGAAGTCTTCGGTCCGGACACCCAGGTCATCCTGCAACTGCTCGAAATCCCGCGGTCCATCACGCCCAAGCCGATGGACATGCTCGAAGGCGTGGCCATGGAACTGGAAGACTGCGGCTTTCCGACGCTCAAGGAAATCATCGTCACCGACGACGAGAACAAGGCGTTCGACGGCTGCAACTGGGCGCTGCTGGTCGGCGCCGCGCCGCGCGGCCCCGGCATGGAGCGCAAGGACCTGCTGTTGAAGAACGCCGCGATCTTCCAGAAGCAGGGCCGGGCGCTGGCGGCGAAGGCGGCGGCGGACGTGCGTATCCTGATCGTCGGCAATCCGTGCAACACGAACTGCCTGATCGCTTATCGCAACGGCCAGGCCATTCCCGCCGAGCGCTGGACGGCGATGACGCGCCTCGACCACAACCGCGCCGTCGGCGCCCTGGCGAAGAAGGCGGGCGTCGGCAACGGCGCCGTCACCTGCATGACCATCTGGGGCAACCACTCGAACACGCAGTTCCCGGACTTCACCAACGCCAAGATCAACGGCAAGTCGGCGACTGAGGTCATCCCCGACCGAGCGTGGCTGGAGACGGCCTGGGTGAAGGGTTGTCAGGAGCGCGGCAAGGCGGTCATCGAGAAACGCGGCCTGTCGAGCGCCTTTTCCGCGGCGAACGGGGCGCTGGACCACGTCAAGAGCCTGCTCAAGCCGACGCCGACAAACGACTGGGTGAGCATGGCGGTGGTGTCGAAGGGCGAGTATGGCGTGCCGGGGGGATTGGTGTTCGGCTACCCGTGCCGCTGCGACGGCAAGGGCAATTACAGCATCGTCGAGGGCGTGAAGCTCGACGCCTATGGGCAGGAGAAGTTCAAGATCACGTTAAAGGAGTTGGAGGAGGAGCGCGAGGCGGTGAAGGAGTTGATCGGAGGGTGATTGAGCGGGCGCCGGCGATTGCGGTTTCGAGCGAATTGACCGCGGGACCGCAAGCGGCGGTTGGGGAGAATCGTATTTCCTCGTTCCCAAACTCCGTTTGGGAATGCGCGTCGGGAAACTCCGTTTCCCGTCAGCGAGTGACATGGACGCGAAACAGAGTTTCGCGGAGGGCGTTCCCAAACAGAGTTTGGGAACGAGGAGAAAGGGGTCAACAATGAAGTCGAAGAAGCAGAGAACCGTCGCGGAAGCGTGGCAAGTCATCGACGATTGGTTTGACCGACATTGTTCAAGTTTGCGAGAGAAGCTCCACGGACCCGCCAGCGAAGAAGCGCTCTCCAAGCTCGAAAAAACTGTAGGACTGAAACTGCCCGACGACTTCAAAGCATCCTACCTTATCCATAACGGTTCCGAGCGAGATGTGGGTCCGCTCGTCGGCAATGCGATGCTATCTGTTGAAGGAATTGCAAAGGAATGGAAAGAACTCAAGAAAGTGGCTAAAGTCTGGGAAGAGCTTCTGCCGATTCAAGTTTCCCACGAAAAGGGAATGATCAAGGAGGATGCCGTTAATCCGAGGTGGATTCCCTTTGTCGGGCCTGACGAGGATAACTTCATCGGATTAGATTTTGATCCCGGCCCAAAGGGAACGGGGGGACAAATTATAAACTTCGGAGCCGACCAATTCACGCATGGTTCCGAGCGGCTCGTCCTCGCTCCCTCTTTTCGAGGTTTCATGAACTTTCTCGCTGATTTATTCGCCGAAGGAAAGGTAGAAATGGTTCCCGATGGAGAAGAATGGCTCCAGTTAAAGCAGCGTCGCAAGGATGGCGCGACATGCAATTTGTTCACCGGTCTTTACATGCTTTTCGGAATTGATACGAGCGGAGCCTAGCAATCTGCTGCTGAAGACTGCCCACGTTGGGTGCCATGCTTTCGTGGCCCGTTAGCTTCATGGACATCCTGAAGCAGTCAGGCTTACGGCCGGAAGGGGAAGCATGAAACGCTATGCGATCGTCGTGGAGCGGGCCAAGAAGAACTACGCCGCCTACGTCCCCGACCTGCCCGGTTGCGTGGCGACGGGCAGAACCGTCGAAGAGACAGAACGCCTGTTGCATGAGGCGATCGAGCTGCACGTCGCGGGAATGCGCGAGGACGGGCTCGCGGTGCCCGAGCCGTCGAGTGTTGTCGATTACCTGGAGGTCTTGGCGTAACTAGAGGGTTCGCCGGCGTGGCCCAACAAGGAGAACGAAATGGCACCAACGATTCTGACCGCGCAAGTCGGTGCCGACGGCGTCCTTAAACTCAACGTCCCATTGGGTTCGGAGGAAGCGAATAAGACGGTTCGAATCGTCGTCGAATCGCTGCCACAAAAGCGAGCGACGACGCGCGAAGAGTGGCTGCATTTTCTCGCGGAAGTTGGCGGTTCGATCACCGATCCGACGTTTCAGTATCATCCCGTGGGACCGAGCGAAGAGCGAGAGTGGGAGCCGTGAAATATCTTCTTGACTCAAACACCTGCATCCAGGTCTTGCGTCACGGCTCTGCCTCGCCGGTCCTGTCTCACCTCGCGAGTCTGACACCGGGCGACGTGGTTCTCTGCTGGGTCGTCGTCGGTGAACTACTGTATGGCGCCCTGCGCAGTCAGAACGTCGCCAAAAGTTTGTCGCAGACGCGCCTGTTCCTTTCGCAGTTTCTCGCACTACCCTTCGACGGTCCCAGTGCAGAAGAATACGCTCGCTTGCGGGCCGATTTGATGAACAAGAGAACACCGATCGGGGCGAATGACATGCTGATCGCGGCCAGCGCGCTCGCGAATGGTCTGACCCTGGTCACGCACAACACGAAGGAGTTCAGTCGAGTCGTGGGGCTGACGCTGGATGATTGGCAGATCCCGTAATATTGAGCGCACAATGGTTCAACCCCCATCGCTCCTCTGGAACCATCTGATGATAAAGCGCTCTGCCCGCCTACCTCAACGAGAAGCTGTCGAGCGCGCGGCCCTGCGCAGGCGAGTCAAGCAGTTCTATCTCCGGTTCAACGAAGAAGCCTGGGAAGACTGCTATGCGCTAATCGATCCTCAACTCACCCAGCAGCGGAAGGTGGAGCTTGTTACCTACTCCGAGCGGATGCGCGCGTTCAAGAATCTGTACAGAAGCGTCAAACTGTGGTTTACGCGCATCAGCCTACACCTGGAGGCGACATCCCACCAGCGCGACAAACGCCCGTTCGCCTTCGTTTATGTGATCTGGCAGGATGACGCCCACGGCTACCACATGTTCCAGGAACGCTGGGTCAAAGACGACGGCCGGTGGTTCACTCGTGTTGTCGGGCTCGTTCCCAACAGGCAAGAAACGGGTTCCCCGCGCGCGTGACCATCATCTCTCCTGCCGCGAACGCAACTGCGGACTATACTTGTGCCGTATCGTCCACGGAGAGAATGTCGGTGCCTTCATCCGCCCACGGCCTGCGCGTCGAGACCACTACCCCCCTACTGCGGGTGCTCTACGCCATCGTTCTCGATCCGTCGCGCAAGTTCGGCTCGCTGGAAGAGCAGATCTTCATCCTGGCGCGGGCCATCCGCGACCGGGGCGGCGTGTTCGTGCCGCTGTTCAGCGCTCCGCCCGATCCCGGTACTCTGAAGTGCTACGAAGACGCCGGGCTCGAAGTGGCGTTCCTCGAACTGGAGCGCTTCAGTCCGGCGACGCTGGAGCGACTGGTAAGCCTGGTCCGTCGCCTCGGCGTCGAGGCCGTCCACTGGAATTTCTTCGCGCCGCTCAAGAACCCGTACCTGTGGGGCCTGTCGGTCCTGACGCCGTGTGTTCGCCACTTCTTCACCGACCATAACTCGCGCACCGGGCCGGTGCGGTCGGCCGGCTGCCGCGGGCGCGGCCGGCTGAAACGACTGCTCCTGAGCCGCTACGACCGGGTCGTCGGCGTCAGCGATTATGTAGTAGACTGCTTGCGGACACAGGCCGTGTGGCCGGAGCCAACCGGTCTGATCCACTTCATTAACACCGACCGCTTCGTGCCCGACGCGGCGGTGCGGGCGGACGTGCGCCAACGCCTCGGCGACGAGGAGCGCTTCGTCCTGGTGGTGGTCGCCTACCTGATCGTGGCCAAGGGCATCGACGTGGTGATTCGCGCCCTGGCGGAATTGCCCGAGCGCGTCTGTCTGTGGGTCGTCGGCGACGGGGCGGAGTCCGGCGCGTTGCAGACGCTGGCGCGCGACCTGGGCGTGGCGGAGCGGGTGCGCTTCCTCGGCTTGCAAGCACATGTCCAGCCGTTTTTGCAGGCGGCGGATGCGTTCGTTTGTCCGTCGCGCTGGGCCGAGGCCGCCGGTCTGGTCAACCTGGAGGCGCAGGCGACCGGCCTGCCGGTGCTGGCGAGCGACGTGGGCGGCATTCCCGAATACGTCGCCGACGGCCGCAGCGGCTACCTGTTCCCCGTCGGCGATCACCGCCAGCTCGCCGAGCGCGTGCGGCGCTTGATCACCGACCCGCAACGCTGCCGCGAGATGGGACAGGCCGCGCGCGCGCTGGCGTGCGACACTTTCTCCGTCGAAGCCCGTTTGGGGGATTTCCTGGCGCTTTACGAACGCGAGCGCGGGGCTGACCCGCGCGGAGACCTGTCATGACCTTACTCGCCGAACCGCAGCCGCAGACAACTTGTGCCCTTGCCCACGAACTGGAGACGAAGGGAATCGTCGTCATCCCGGACTTGCTGGACCGGGAACAGCTGGCTTCCATGCAGCGCGCCTTCGACTCGCGCCTGCGGCAGCCGCGCTGGAACGACGTGGACGGCTACGAGAAGACCGAGCGCTATCGGCACATGATTCAGGACGTGCTGACGCTGGCCCAGGGCTTCGTCGATCTGGCCCTGCATCCACGTGTCAAGGAAGCGCTGCGCGACTACATCGGCGACGGTTTCGCGCTGGTCGAGGCCAAGGGCTGGTTGTCGCTGCCGACGAAGCGCGACTTCCACGGCTGGCACGGCGACGCCTGGTACGATCAGACAAAGGTGCCGACCATCCCGCGCGAGGTCAAGCTGGGCGTGTACCTGACCGACGTCCGCAGCGGCGCGTTCAACTACGTCGTCGGCAGCCACGGCAAGCAGGCGCCG
>JBBQPD010000250.1:0-7726 GCA_038331535.1 Gemmatales bacterium
GCACGAATTGTCCCAGGGTGGCGTCGTAGTCACCCCCGCCGCCGGAAGCCGCGAACTTGCCGTCGGGTGAAATCGCGGCGCTCCAAACGATGTCCTGGTGGCGCGGAAACTCCTTGAGCAGCTTCTTGTCGATCAGGTCGAAAACGCGCACGGACCGATCGCTGCACGCGGTGATGGCCAGCCTGCCGTCGTTCGAGACGGCCACATCGTTGATGAAACCGGAGTGAGGGAAATCGCCGATTTGAACGCCCGATTCCACATCCCACAAACGTAAATGAGCGTCGCGCCCGCCGCTGAGCACCCGCCTGCCGTCGGGGGTGAACGCGGCACACGTCACGGCGCGCTCATGCCCCTTGAGCGCGCGCAGCTCGCGCTTGGCGGCCAGATCCCAGACGTGCAGATCGAACGACTCGCCGAGGTCAGCGATGACGGCCAGCGCCCCCGTCGGGTCGAACGCCACGGCGGTCAGCCCGCGCGTGAAGCCGTCGAGGCGCTTCAGCTCCTTGCCCGTGGAAGGTTCCCACAAACGCACCGTGGAGTCGGCGGCTGGCGCCTTCACGCCTTCGCGCAACACTTCGCCGCCGGCCGCGGAGAAGACGACCTGCCCATCCTTCGCGAAGCCGACGCCGAGGATGCGGGCGCTGTGCCCCTGCCACGGCCCCGCCGGCACGACCGGAACCTTTTCGATGGGGTCTTTCTTGTCGAGGTCCTTCTTGTCGAGATCCTTCTTGTCGAGGTCTTTCTTGTCTCGGTCCTTTCGATCCGCATCCTGCTTCTCGGTATCTTTCTTGTCCGGACCTTTGTCGTCCCTCGTCGGCTGCTTGTCGTCCTTGCGCGCGTCTTTCCCGGCATCCTTATCCTTGTCGTTGGCGGCCACGGAAGGGCTGCCGCTGTCCGGCTCGCGGAGGATGAAATAAAGCGCCGCCCCGCCGCCGCCGAGCAGCAGCACGAACACGACGGCGAGGATGACGACGAGGTTGCCGGAAGAACGCGGTGCTGGGGCGTCGTCGTCAACGTCGGCGGCCTGCAGGTCGAAGACCAACTCCGAGTTGCGCTTGCGGGCCAACCCGGAACGCTTTGGAGGCGGTGCGGCGACCGACAAGTCGATCACCGGCTCCGAAGGCTTTGGCTTCGCAATCCCCGATCGCTTCGGCGCCGGCGCGGCGGCACCGGGCACGGTCAGCACGCGCTGGCAGCCGGGGCACTGCACGCGCTGTCCGGCGAACTGTTCCTTGATCGGGTACGACTTGCCGCACGCGCAGGAAACGATGATGGACATGGTTCGCTCTCGTCGTGGTCTGAGACTGTGCGAGTCATAATACCACGGAAAGGAAAATAATCACGAGCCGCGACCGTCAGGGAGCGCTTCCTGACGTTAAAGGGAGAAAATCACGAGCCGCGACCGTCAGGGAGCGCTCCCTGACGGTCGCGGCTCGTGAGAGTCACTTTGCCGGGCGCCATCACAATCAAAGACGCCGTGCGGCCGAATCTGCACCGTGATCGTCTGACTGACGCCGCGGCTCGACTTCACCACCAGCTTGTATTCGCCCGCCTTCTTCGGCTGGATTTTCCAGGTGACCGCGCTGACGGCGCGCGTTGCTTGCGGCGGCACCGGCGGAACCTTCTCCTTCACGGACCCTTCCTTCAACTCCAGGCCGGCGGGCGTCGTCAGGGTGAGGGTTTCGTCGGCCATCGGGTTCGGCACCAGCGCGGTCAGCGTGAACTCGCTGCCGACCGCCATGCGGCCGCCGACGGAGAGTAGCAGCTTGCCCTCGCTCTCCTGACTGGAGACGGAACCTAGCCCGTAGGCGAAGCCGACCGTCCGCGTCGCGCCCGGACTCAGCGGCTTCTCGTCCCAGTAGAGCGTGACGGCGGAATCGGCCGGCAGCGGGTATTTGATGGTTGTCCGTCGATCGACGATGGTGTGTTCTTTCATGGACAATTTCGGCACGTCCCACAGCGTCAGAGGGCCGTTCGCGTCGGGGTGGTCTTCGAGCTTCCAGTGCGCTGCGGGCCAGCCTCCCAGAAGAACGCGCGTCGGCGCCTCGATCTGCTTGCCGACGCGGAATTGCAAGCGCGCCACCGTCCCCGGGTTGCGCGGATCGTCTTTCTCCAACACCTGGATGAAATCGGGCACTTTGGAGGGCGTCTCGAAGGCTTCGCGTGTGTCGCACAGGTCGGGACGGCCCGGAATGGTAAAGGGCACGCCATCGCTCGAACCGATGAACGTATCCAGCAGAAACCGCAGGCCCACCTGATGCTCGACGCTGTCCTCGTTCTTCAACTGGTAACGAACCAGGCAGGTGTCGAGTCGGCGCGTCTTCTCCCCGGCGACGACTTCGCTGGGAACAATCTCAACCTGCTGGGTGACGAGAACCTTCGGCCCGTCCAGACGCCAGGAGGAGATGAGGCCTTTTATCTTTCGTCCCTTCTCGTCCTTGTCCGTCGCGCGCTCGACCCATTGGCCCCGGGAGGGATACTTGGGCGTAGTCGTCCCGCCGAACAGAAAATCGTCGCGCCCCACGCGGATGACCGTGTTATTGCTCAGCCCCCATTTATCGAAGGTCAGGCGGATGTTCTTCTTGTTACTCGGATTCTTCGGATCGCCCTGATTTCCCCGCTCCATCTCCAAACCGAAACGCATGGTCGGGTCGGCCAGGATGGTGGCCAGTTCCTTCGGCATCTGGTCCTTGTGGCCTTCGTGGAAATGCAGCGAGATGTACGGCTCCGGATCGACCGGCACCTCGGGCAGACTCGCCTCTTCGGTCTGCTGATCGTCGCGCGCCGGCAGCAGGAAGTCGTGCAGCAACATGCCGCCCAGTCCGAGGCCCAGGAGGAGCAGCGGCAGCAGATGTTTGAGCTTCCCGCCGGAGTCGCCGCGCGCGGGATGCGGCGACCGCGCGTCCCCCACGGCTCCGAACGGAGCAGGGACACGCTCCACGTCCACCGCCGTTTGGAAGTCGAACACCGCGGCCGGCCCCGGCAGCGGCGGCATGGTGGCGACGGGCGACGGGAACAGCGGCGGCGGTCCAGGCGGCAGCCTGGGAGGCAACGGTGGGGCCGCCATCACTTCAAGCGCCGGTCCTGCCATCGCATGAGAGAGCGGCACGACCGCAGCGGACTCGGCAGCCACGCGCACGGATCGGACCGCACCCTCGCCGATCGTCAGGGTCACGTTCACGGTGAAGCTCTGGTTACCGTTGGCTGCCACCTCGACGCGCCCGTGCAGTTCCTCCCCCGGCATCGACGGCACCGACGGGATGAGCAATGGAATATGCGCCGTCTGGCCTTTCAGCTGCACTTTGCCGATCGACAGCCAGGCCGACTTGCTGACCGCGTGCGCGTAAACCGGCCGCTTCTCGGCCGTGGCCACCTGAATGATCTGCTCCAGATGCGCACCGGGCACGCCGCGGAACTGAACGCTTTGCGTCGAAATCGCCACCTTCGGCGCGGTCACGAGGCCGAGCGCCTCGAAGAACTGTTGCACGGCGCCCAACCCGGTCGCCGATGGCCCCTGTACGGGGTAGGTCCAGCCGTTCGATTCGTACCAGGCGGCGACGGCGCCGCTGGCGAACAGGACGGCGGCATCCTTCGGCGCCAACTTGGCTTTCTCGGCGACCTGGCGCGGCGTCTTGGCTCCGGCGAGGACGCCGTCCGGAAACGGCCTGATCGGCACGCGCACGCGAACCGGAATCTCGATCACGCCGCCGTTCGACTCGACGACCAGTTTTCCCGCCAGCGGCTTGGCGTTCGCCCGCAGCGCCTTGCCGACGACATGGACCGGCAAGGCCAGGTCTTGCCGGCACTGGAACCGTTTCTGCGGCCCCGCCGGCGCGTCGCCGACCGCCAGCCAGGGGGTCTCGCTGCAAGAGACGGTGCCTTGCAGAAGTCCCATGCCGAGGTTTTTCAGATTCAGCATCAAGCGCTGTTCGCTGCCGGAAGGCATCTCGCCCAGGTCGATCTCCCGCTGCGCAACCTGGAGCTTGGCCGGCTCGCGCACCGTGCTCGGCAGCTTGGCCAGCAGCTCATCGAGGCCGCTGTCCAGGTCGGGAGAAGCCGCGGCCTGGCGCGCCGCCATCGCGAGATCGACGCGCCCCAGTCCACCGAGGAAGCCTTCGAGAAATCCTTTTTGCAGGACCGAGCGGGCATCGTCCCAATCGGCGTCGCAGGCCAGCACCAACTGATCGAACGAACCGCACGAGCGGCCGGAGGGCAGCACGAACGGCGTGGGAAACGGCAGCGCTCCGGCCGCGACCGGGCCGCGCACATGCGCGGCGTCCAGGGCGACGCCGTCGAAATAGCAATACTGCGCCTCGGGCGGGTTCATCCGCCTACAGGTGCGGCAGGTAAAGGACATGGCGGGTTCCTTCGAGATCGCCCATCATAATGCGTTCTTGTAGGGTGAGTCGAGCGCAGGTGAGACCCACCGGCGGTTGCAGTCGCGACTCACGCGGGCTTGACGTTGTGGCTCGAAACGGCCTGTTCGCGGTGCCGGTCTGCCACAGCACTTCATTCGGCCAGCAATGTTGCAGCGCCGGTGAGCTGGGCAGAAATCCTGAAAGGATCTTTTTATGGACTCGGCGCGATTAGGAGGATAGCACTACCCAACGGGCGAATGCCTGCTCCACTTCTTCGCGTGACATGATGCCGGCGGCGATCCCCATGAACAACTCCACGATCTCGTCATTACTCGCTGACAGCTGCGCGCCGTTGAGTCGCAAGAATATTTCAGCGACGGCGGCTCCGACACGCTTATTCCCGTCCACAAAGGGATGATTCCGCACCAGGTGGAAAGCGTAAGTAGCGGCGCAGATCGCTAAATCGGCTCCCTCGTAATGTTGCCGGTTGGCCGCCGACAGGAGAGCCGAATCCAGCAACCCTTCATCGCGAAGGCCGGGCGATCCGCCAAACTGCTCGATCAGCTTGTGGTGGATCTCTTGTACCTCATCCTTTCGCGGAAAAAGCATGGACGGCTCCGCCTTATGCCAAGCGCTGATATGCGTCCTGCCGCTGCTCGAACACTTCGCGCACAATCTCTTGGAGCAATTGCTGACGAGTAGCGTCTTCCACCGGGCGGAGGATGAGTTGCCGCTCGCTCAGAGTGGCCTCCAAGACGTCTCCGATGCGAAGGCCGATTGACTCCAATACCTCGGCAGGAAGGACAACCGCCGCAGAGTTTCCGTGAGGCACAATAGTCAGTTGTGGCATGGCTACCTCCTGAGCGCCATTCTAGCTAATAGCCAAGCAAGATCGAACGCACACCGAACCACTCCACTCAGCAGTTGGAGCCGCATCAACAGCATCTGTCGCGGAATTAGAATTGCGGCTCCAAAGCGAGAGCATTGTCACGAGCCGCGACCGTCAGGGAGCGCGGGCTGAAACGCTCCCCTGACGGTCGCAGCTCGTGAGACCCGGTATCGAACACACTCGTTCAAGAAATGGGATAGTTCCAGACGTTGACGGAACGACGCTGAGGGTAATGGCCGGCTCACGTCGGTTGTTCGCTTTGTCTCTCACAACAGCCGGCTGATCGGCGTCGCCGCGCTGGGCATGATCGGCGACGGCCGGCCGCTCACGTCATGAACAAACGCATGCGGGTCGATGCCGAGGTTGTGGTAGATCGTCGCCAGTACGTCGTGGTAATGGATCGGCGTGTCCTTGGCCTCGGCGGCCGAGGCGTCGGTCGAGCCGATGACCTGGCCGGTCTTCATGCGCCCACCCGCCAGCAGCGCTCCGTTGACGCGCGACCAGTGGTCGCGGCCGGCGTCCTTGTTGATCTTCGGCGTTCGCCCGAACTCGCCCCAGACGACCAGCGTCGTCGTCTTGTCCAGGCCGCGCTGATACAGGTCTTCCACCAGTGCCGAGATGCCCTGATCGAATAGCGGCAGGTGTTGCTTGAGGTGCCGGAAGTTGCCGCCGTGCGTGTCCCAGAAGCCGTAGGCGACGGTGACGCAGCGCGCCCCCGCCTCGACCAATCGGCGCGACATCAGCAGCTGATCGTTCCACATCGGCGCCCCGTCGCCCAGGTGCTTTGTCGAACCACGACCGTAGCGCTCGCGCACCTTCTCTGGTTCCTTCATCACGTCGAGCGCTTCGACCAGCTTCGACGAGGTCAGCACGTCGAAGGCGCGCTGATAATAGGTGTCCATCGCGCCGCGGTCGCTGCCCTCGGAGGTACGGCGCGCGGTATCGACCTGTTCGAGCAACCGGCGACGGTCTTCCAGCTGAAGCGCCGTCGTGTCCTGGAGTTTCATGACGGCGAGGTCGGAGCCGTCGATGCGGATCGGCGCCGCGGCGCGGCCGAGGAAGCCGGCGCTCGGGCTGTTGTACGGCTTGTGCTGCATCGTCGGGAACAGATCGACGAACGGCGGCACCACGGGATCGGCCGGCCCCTGCACCTTGGCGATAACCGAGCCGAAGTGCGGCTTGCCCTCGCGCTTGGTGGTGCTCATGCCGAAGCCGGTGGTGTTCTGGAAACTACTGTGCTCATCCGCCAGACCGACGATGGAGCGGATGAGGGCATATTTGTCGGCGCAGGCGGCCAGGCGCGGAAGCATCTCACCGATCTGGATGCCCGGCACATTCGTGTCGATCGGCTTGAACTCGCCGCGCACCTCGGCAGGGGCCTTGGGCTTCAGGTCGAATGTGTCCTGGTGGGCGAGGCCGCCGGACAGGTACACCATGATGACGGAGCGCTGCGATTTCCCCGTCTTTTGTTCGGCGCGGAGCAGATGGGGCAGCGACAGGCCGCCGAGGGCGAGACTGCCGACGCGAAGAAAAGAACGCCGTGACAGGCCGTCGCAGTAACGGTGGGCGGGACCGATGAAGTTGAGCATGGCTAGCTCCGGCGGGTAGGAGACGATGGCGGGAGGACGCGTGTAGTTTAAGCGATCCGGCTTGGAATGCCAACAGATTGTGCCAGCGGGTAGTGCTGCGTCAATCTTGTTCGTAGGGGTGAGACCGGCGAGACGCCGGTTCCACCCGCCGTCAATCCATGTTTGACGGACCACGAGCGGATGCGGTTCAAGACTCGCGGCGTCTCGGCCGGCATCGTCTCGTCGTTTCGCGCGACATAGAACAACCAGTATGTTTCCGCTGTTCCTCAACCTGGGAGGCAAGTGCGTCCTCGTCGTCGGCGGCGGTCCGGTCGGTCGCCGTAAGGCCGCCGCCTTGCTCGACGCCAGAGCGCACGTTCGCCTCGTCTGTCTGGAACCGAGCCCCGCCGAGGAAGCGCATCCGCATCTCGACTGGCGGACGGAACCGTACGCGGCCGACCATCTATCCGGGGTAGCACTGGCGTTCGCCGCCGGTCCGCCGGAGGTCAACGCGCGCGTCCTCGCCGACGCCAGAGCGCTCGGCATCTGGGTCGGCTCAGCGACCGATCCCGCCGAGGGCGATGTGGCGCTGCCGGCGGTACTTCGGCGCGGCGACTTCGTTCTCGCTGTCGGCACCGGCGGAGCGGCGCCGCTGCTGGCGCGCAACGTCCGCGACCGACTGGCGGAACAGTTCGACGAAACCTTCGGCGACTGGGTGGCGCTGCTGGCGGAATTACGGCCGCTGATTCTTGAGCGCATCGCCGACGCCGGCCGCCGTCACGAGTTGTTTGAGAGACTGTGCCGCTGGGAATGGCTGGACCGCCTGCGGCGCGAGGGCGTCGAGGCGGTGCGGCAGGCGCTGCGAGCGGACGCGGGACTCGGCGATGCGTAGACTAGGTTTACGTTTCGCG
>JBBQPD010000251.1:0-7686 GCA_038331535.1 Gemmatales bacterium
GCCGGACGGAGTCTACATCCACGTCTGGAGCGATCATTCGTGCGACCCGGATTTGAAGGACTGGGAGGAGTTGACCAGTTGGATGATCGAGACTTTTCCGCCGGAGGTGCTGGAACACCTGGGGATGTGCTATTACCTGAGTTAATCCTATGCGCGGCCGCGACTTCCTCGAACTGGCGAAGGAACTGCTTCCGGGGACGCTGCCGCGACACCGGCGCGGTGTCGTCATCCACGCCTATTACGCGCTGCTCCTGGAATGTCGGGACGCAATGGAGCGTTGGGGACTCCCGGCGTTACCGCGTCAGCAGGTGCATGCGGGTATACGGCTTCGGCTGGTGTACGCCACCGATCCGGCCCTAGAACAGCTCGGCCAGAGCAAGGACAGGTTGGTTCAGGATCGCAACCGCGCCAGCTATAATCTCCGTCCCCTGTCGGACTTTGCGTCCGGGCAACGGGCTGTGAAGGTCGTGACGGAGGCTGCGGCTCAGATCGCCCTCCTCGACGCCATCGACAGCGACCCCGTTCGCCGCGCCGCTGCTCTCGCCTCGATTACGCCGTGATTTAGCGTTTTTGCGGAGAATTGCCATGCCCGAAGCAGTCGGCTTCTTCACCGATACGACGGTCTGCATCGGTTGCAAAGCCTGCCAGGTCGCCTGCCACCAGTGGAACGATCTGCCGGCCAAGCGGTTGGAGCTGAACGTCCTCAGCGGCAACAGCTACGACAACACCGGCAGCTTCTCGGACGTGAACTGGCGGCACGTCAAGTTCATCGAGCAGTTCAGTCCCGACGCCAACCGCAGCCAGGCGGCGTGGCTGATGATGTCCGACGTGTGCAAACACTGCGTCAACGCTCCTTGCCTGGAAGTGTGCCCGACCGCCGCGATCGTGCGCACCGAGTTCGACACGGTCTACATCCAGGAGCCAGCGTGTAATGGCTGTCGCGATTGCGTCGGTGCCTGCCCGTTCGGCGTCATCCACATGAGCGAGCGCACGCACGTTGCCCAGAAATGCACTTTCTGCTACGACCGCCTCAAGGTCGGCCTCGCTCCCGCCTGCGCCCAGGCCTGCCCGACGCAATCGATCAAGTTCGGGCCGCTCAATCAACTCAAGAAGGACGCGAAAACGCGCCTCTCTCAGCTGCAAAAACAGGGTGAGACGAAGGCACAACTCTACGGCGCCGACGACACGGTCCTCGGCGGGCTGAACTCCTTCTACCTGCTGCTCGACAAGCCGGAGACGTACGGGTTGCCCTCGAAGCCGAAGGTGCCGAGTCGGTCGGTCATCGGCTCGACGTTCTGGAGCATCTTCACCGGCCTGCTCGTCGCGCTCGGCGTCCTCTTCCGCTTCCGCGAGCGCGCGAAGCCCGAAGTCGTCCCCGGCGCAAGCGGAAGTGAGGTGCGGCCATGAACTACTACGTCGCCGATCCGCACTGGAGCTGGGAAATCGTCGGCTACTTCTTCCTCGGCGGCATCGCCGCGGGATCGTACTTCCTCGCCGTGCTGCTCGAGTGGTTCGGCACGGAGGAAGACCGGCCGCTCGCGCGCATCGCCTACTATATCGCGTTTCCGCTCATCATCGTCTGCTCCGTGCTGCTGGTCATCGACCTCGACCGGCCGGGGCGGTTCTGGCACATGATGCTCAAATCGGAGGTGGCGAAACAGGCGATGGCCGAGGGTTTCCCGCTGAGCGGTGCGGGTTGGCGGACGATGCTGCACGCGCCGATCCTCAAGCAGTGGTCGCCGATGTCCGCCGGGTCGTGGGGCCTGGCGGTCTTCGGTGCCTGCGCTTTCGTCTCGTTCGTCATCAATGTTTGGCCGGAACGCTGGCCGGCGCGCTGGTTGAGCAAGAGTTGGCCGCATGCCATCCTCCAGGTGTTCGGTTGTGCCGGCGCTTTCTTCCTGGCGTCGTACACGGGGGCGCTGCTGAGCGCGACCAACCAGCCGATGTGGAGCGACACGGTTTGGCTGGCCCCGCTGTTCCTCGTATCGGCGGCCTCGACCAGTCTGGCGACGATGTTGCTGATCGCTCGCTGGAAAAATGTGGGAACCCTCGAAGCTCGCGAACGACTCGCCGCCGCGGAACCTCTGGCGCTCGGCCTGGAGTTGGTGATCCTGGGAGGATTCGTGTTTTCGCTCGGCGACAACCTCGGTCCGGTCCTGATGACGGTGCGCGGCAACGTCCTGATCTTCGGCACGTTGACGCTGGGCGTGCTTGTTCCGTTGCTGTTGCTCGTCCGCATCGGCCACAACAGATCCTGGTCGATCCCGGCCGCGGCTGTCTGTGTCCTCGTCGGCGGCTTGATACTGCGTTACGGCGCCGTCACCACGCCGGGCGAGTTGCTGCGGCGCGGGCCGATGGTCGCCGACGCCTTCTCGCCGGAAGAAGGCCGCGCGATCGGCCAGCCCGGCGCGGACGTGGGCAATCACGGCGCCGCGATCCATTCGCGCTCCAAGCTGCCGGAGGAGTGATGAGCGAGCCGACGGAACCACTTCGGCCACGCGATCTGGCGGTCCTGTTGCTGGCTTCCGGCGATATGGCGCCGCGCCAGCGCGCCCGCGATCAGCAGGCGGACCGGGCCGGCCTCGATCTCAAGCGGCGCGTGCTCGACGAACTGGCCGCGCTCGATCCGGAGTCGGACGATCTGGAAGAGGCGCTGATGACCATCGTCGAGGAATTGGGACCGCCGACCGGGCCGACACGCTCGCTGGCGATCGCGTTTCTCGAAGAATGGCGAACCGCCATCGTGACGCCGGAATGGGTGGCGCAACTTCTGAGTGAAGCAGTTCGGCCGCGTGATGCGGAGGGCCGACGCCGTGGCACTCAGCTTCCTGGCTAGATGGTTCGGCGGCAAACGCGCCTCACCCGCGGTGGAGGAAGTCCGTGCCGAACTGGACCGCCTCGCCGCCGAACGCCCCGCCTTCGCCGCCCCGCTGCAATGGCTGCGTGAACTCTTGCCCGATCTCGTTCCACTCGCCGATCCCCTTGCCTGTCCTGCGCTCGAAGCAGCGTATGCTCGTGAAAAGCTGGAATCCGGCGTGCCGCTGCTGCGCGGCGAAAGGTTGGACCTCGACACGAAGGCTTTCCAAGCGCGCTGGCAACAAGCCTGTGCTGCATTAGAAGCCATTCAATCCGACGCTTCCGTTACAGCCTTCGCCGACGTACTCAAACGTGGTCGTCTCGATCCGGCGGCGCTCGTCGCGTCGATCCTGGCGGGTCGGCCGGAGGAGATCCTGGAACAGGCCGACGCCCTGCATCTCGACCCGGCCCTGGCGACGACGCTGTTGCGGTTCACGTTGTTCCCGCTCTTCACCGCGCTGGCGGCGCAGTTGGCTACGCTGCGCGAGGGGACTGTTTGGGAGCGCGGTTACTGTCCGACCTGCGGGAGTTGGCCGTTGCTCGGCGAGTTTCGTGGACTCGATCAATCGCGTTTCCTACGCTGTGGGCTGTGTGCCGACAGCTGGGAAGCGCCGCGGCTGTGCTGCCCCTTCTGTGCTTGTCGCGATCACGAACGGCTCGGTTTCTTCCACGTCGAAGGTGAGGAGTTGAAATGGCGGGCCGCCGCGTGCGACGACTGCCGGGGCTACGTCAAGATGGTGACGACGCTGTCCGCCTTGCCGCCGTTGGCCCTGCTTGTCGCCGATGCCGCCACGCTGCACCTCGATCTCGCCGCTGCGGAGCGCGGCTATAGCAACGCGCCGAAGTGAGTATTCCAACCCTGTTCCGTTCCTGTGCCGCCTGATCCGCCTTGACCCCTCTTTCCAATCACGTTATCCCTCTTGCCGCGCGACCGGCAGGGGAGTTGCATCCCGCGCCCTGCGGTCGTTCGGGACCGAGGGCCACTCATGCGACCCGTTCGTCTACTCCTGGCGGCGCTGACCGCCGCGCTCACGTTCTCACCGCTGGCGCGCGGCGTCGAGCTGCGTAACTTCGACGACGCACCGCTGCGGGCCGTGCAGTTCGTCGATGCCCGGGAAGGCTGGGCTGCCGGCGACGACGGCGTCGTTTGGCACACCATCGACGGCGGCAAGGACTGGGAACGGCAGACAACCGGCGTCCGCGCCTCGTTGCGCTCGATTCATTTTCTTAACGCCTACGTCGGCTGGATCGCCGGCCGCGAAGAGCTGCCGGGCGGGCAGAGTTCCGGCATCCTCCTGTTCACGAACGACGGCGGCGCCAAGTGGCAACGTGCCCTCGCGGGCAGCGTACCCGGCCTGAACTTTGTTCGCTTCGTCGATGACAAGACCGGCTATGCCGCGGGCGACGGTTCGGATCAGTATCCCGGCGGCGTTTTCGTCACGCGCGATGGCGGGGCGACCTGGGTGCCGGTCGCCGGTCCGCGCGCGACTTCGTGGCTGGCGGGAGCGATCGGCACGAACGGCGCCGCCCTCGCCGGTGCGTGGAGCCGGCTGGCGGTGCTGAAACCTGAGCGCGTGAGCCTGGCTGATGTCGAAGCCCTCGCGGGCCGTGCCTTGCGCGGGTTGTGCTTCCAGGGCAAGCGCGGCGTCGCGGTGGGTCAAGGCGGCGTCGTCCTGCTCAACTACGGCACCAGCGCCAACGACTGGAGTTACGCGGAGAATACCGGCCTTTCTCCCGAAGTGCGTCAGTGCTGGGACTTCCACGCCGTTCATGGCGTCGGCGGCCATTACTGGGCAGTCGGCCGGCCCGGCTCCGCCGTCCTGCACAGCCGCGACAACGGCGATCACTGGGAGATGCAATATACTCGACAAACGCTACCTCTAAACGGCGTTTTCTTTCTCGACGAGCGCACCGGCTGGGCGGTCGGCGAGTTTGGCGTCATCCTCACCACGGCCGACGGCGGCAAGAACTGGCGCGTGCAGCGGCGCGGCGGCGAACGGGCGGCGGTGTTGCTCGTCCACGCCCGCGCCGCCGGCGTGCCGCTCGACGCGGTCGCGCTGCTCGGCGGGCAGGACGGTTACCTGACGACCGGCTTGCGCGTCGTCGCCCCGGACTCGAACACCGCAGCTCCGATCCGCTGCGCCGAAAGTGATCGCCTTGCCGCCGCCTGGCGCCAGGCCGGCGGCGCCGCTTCCGAGATGCTCTGGCAGTTCCCACTCGGCACTCACGGCATCCGCTCCGGCCGCGACGATATGCTCAAGTCGTGGGACCAGCTGCACGGCGGCAAGGCGGCCGACAACCTGCTGCGGCAAATGGTGCTGGCGCTGCGGACGTGGCGGCCGGAAGTCGTCATCACCGACTGTCCCGACGTCGTCGCCTCCGGCTTCAGTTGCGACGGGGTCACCTCCGAGGCAGTGCGCGAGGCGTTCCGGCGCGCGGCCGATCCGAAGGAGTTTCCGGAACATGCCAACTTCCTCGGCCTGGAGCCGTGGCAGCCCAAGAAGGTTTACGCCCGCTGGGAAGGCCGCGCCGATGCCGAGGTTCGCATCAACCTCACGGACGTCAGCGCGCCGTTACGGGCCACGTTGCAAGAATTCGCCTCCGCTCCGACCGGCTTGCTCGTCGAGGGGGCTACTCAAGTGCCCGTCACACGCAGCTTCCGCTACCTGGGCGGCGTCGAGGGGACGCAGCACGACACCAGCCTGATGCAAGGCACCGACCTCATGCCGGGCGGCGTGGCGCGGCGGCCGCTCTCGGATCGAGGCGAACCGTCGGCCGAGGAGAAGAAAATCATCAGCCAGCGAACGCTCTTGCGAGCGCTGGGCGAGACGACTCCGACCGAGATCAACACGCCGGACCGATTACTGGGACAGATGGGCACGATGCTGGCGGAACTGCCCGACGACATGGCCGGGCGCGCCGCCTTCGCCATCGCCAACCAGTTCGCCCGCAACGGCCAGTGGAGCCTGGCCAGCGAGGCGTACCTGCTCATGGCCGAACGCTATCCGGCGCATCCGCTGACGGCGGAAGCGTACCGCTGGCTGATCCGCCACCAGTCCAGCAGCGAAGCCCGACGCCGCTACGAGCTCAAGCATTTCGTCGTCCTCTCCGAGCACGAGCATGGGATCAAGGGCAGCGGCACGCAGCCGATCGGCAATCCCGACGCGCTGGTCAAGCCGCCGTTCAAAATCGACGTGCCGCAGATCGAGGAGAAAAAAGAGTCGGCGACGTTCTTCAATCGCAGCGAGGCGCGGCAATGGTATCAGGGACCGCTGGAGCTGGAGAAGCGGCTGGCGACCTTTGGCCCACTCTTCGCCAACGACCCGGCGACCCAGTTCTGCCTCCAGGCCGCGCGCCGCAACCTGGGCCAGGTCCAGGAGGCGCGAAAGTGGTACGCCCAATTTGTCGCCAAACAACCGGAAGGTCCGTGGCGCGACGCCGCCCAGGCCGAATTGTGGCTGCTCAACCGCACCGGCCCGGCGCCGAAGCCAGTCGTCGCCTGCCGGTTCACCGAGACCAAACCGTTCCTCGACGGCAAGCTCGACGACGCTTGCTGGCAGAACGCTGCGGTCCTGCGGCTATCCGCCGCCGGCGACGTGCGCAAGGACGCGCCGCTTGAGGCTCGCCAGGCGCAGGAGCAGTTCCTCAAGGAGTACCCGACGGAAGTGCGCATGGCGCACGACAACGAGTATCTCTATGTCGCCGTGCGCTGCTTCCATCCGCCGGAGAAACAGGTGCCGATGGTGAAGGGCCGGACGCGCGATGCCGACCTGCGGGCGTTCGACCGGGTCAGCATCATGCTCGATCTCGACCGCGATTATGCCACCTATTTCCATCTGCAAATCGACCAGCGCGGCTGCGTGGCCGAGGACTGCTGGGGCGACAAGACGTGGAACCCGCGCTGGTTTGTGTCCGTGCAGAACGAACAATCGGTGTGGGTCGCCGAAGCGGCGATTCCACTCGCGGCGCTGACCGGCGACCAGGTGCTGTCAGGCCGGGCGTGGGCGTTCAACGCCGTGCGTGTGTTGCCGGGACGTGGAGTGCAGGCGTGGTCGCTGCCGGCCGAGGTGCCGGAAGAGTCGCCGCGGCCGGAGGGGATGGGATTGCTGATCTTCACGAAGGAGCAACCGGCGACTCGCGCCCAGACGCCGGCGGGGCCGATGCCGGGAGCGCAGTGATTGAGGTGAAAAACCAAAACGCCGCGTGATAGCGGCTTGCCGTTTCGCGAAACGGCAAGCCGCGGTCACGCGGCGTTATGATATCGGACCTTCGATTACTTCTTGGTCAGGATCGTCGGGATCGCGGCAACGATCTTCTCGATGTCGCTATCCTTCAGCTCGCCCTTCTTGAAGGCGAAGTTGGCCTTCACGGTGTGGCTGACGTAGAGAACCACGGTCACGTCGGCGTCCTTGGAGACGTTGTAGCCCTTCGGGCCGGCCGGGTTGTCGATGCTGAGGATGCACTTGCTGATGCCGGTGTCCTTCGCCATCGCCTTGAGCTTGCCTTCAAGACCTTCCGCGTCGCTGCAGAAGACAACGAAGCTGCCCATCTTGGCGTCGCTGTTCTTGGCGGTCGCCTCGTCGATCTTCTTGATGAGCTTGGCCACTTCGGGGGTCGCTTCGCGGGCGAAGATCATCGCGACGGGGTTGTTGCCGTTGGCGCAATACAGGCACTTCTTCTCGCCGGCGGCGTCGCCGTTGATGTTGAGCGGGTGGAACGGACCGGCCAGTTCTTCGCTGACCTGCGGGCCGGACTTCAGGGGAGCCTTCTTCTCTTCGAACGCGTACAGGCCAGTGGCCACGACAGCGGCGAGGCCGAGGGCGACGAGTG
>JBBQPD010000252.1:0-7673 GCA_038331535.1 Gemmatales bacterium
GCGGGGCGGAAGCGTCCGAGGACGTGCTCGATTGCCTCGTCGGCTTTCGGGGCGTCCACGCCGATGCGCAAGCGGGCGTAGTCGGTCGTGCCCAGGTGGTTCTGGATGTCGCGCAGGCCGTTGTGGCCTCCGTGCGTCCCCTTGGCCCGCGCCCGCAGCTTGCCGAGCGGCAGGTTGATGTCGTCGCAAACCACCAGCAGCGCCTCCGGCGGCAGCTGGTAGAAGTCCATGACCTGGCGGACACTACGGCCGCTCAGGTTCATGAAGGTCTCCGGCTTGACCAGCAAGACCTTGTCGGCGTCTTCCACCAGCTCGGCGACCTGTGCCTGGTAGCGGCTCTGAAAACGACCGGCCCGCGGCGACAGCGCCAGCAAATCGACCACGGCGAAGCCGACGTTGTGGCGCGTCCCATCGTAGCGGGAACCGGGATTGCCCAGGCCGACGACGACTTTCATCTTCGTATATCGTGAAGCGCAGATCGTAGACGATCCGCGGTTCACTTCTCCTCTGCGGCGCCTTCTTCCTCGCCGGCCTTGCGGCCGATGACTTCCGGCTCGGCCTGTTCGGCGGGAGCGGCGCCCGGTACGGCCTCGCCCTCGACCTGCGGGGCCTTGACCTGGACGACCACGGCGTCGGCGGCATCCAGCGCCTTGACGCCTTCCGGCAGGTGCAAATCGCTTACGTGGATAACGGAGCCGATCTGCAGCTCGCCGATGTTCACGCGCACCGATTCCGGCACGGCGATGGCCAGGCACTCGACGTGCAGGGTATGCAGCGGCTGCTCCAGGGCGCCGCCGCCGGTGACGCCGGGGGCGATGCCTTTCAGCTCGATCGGCACCGTCACGGCGATGCGCTCGTTGACGTCCACGCGCTGGAAATCGGCGTGCAGGATTTCCTTGCCCAGGTGGTCCCACTGCAACTCGGTGATAAGCGCTTTCTGCGTGCCGGCGGCCGACTTGAGATCGACGACGCGGGCCTTGTGGTGGATAGCGTGCAGCAGCGCGTCCTTGCCGACGGAGACGGACTCGGTCGCTTCCTTGTGGCCGTAGAGGACCGCAGGCACCTGGCCCTCTTTGCGGAGGCGAGCGGCCTTCTTGGACCCGTGCCCTTCGCGTTTACTCGTCTCCAGCGCGACAAAATCGGCCATGTCTCATTCTCTGGGGCGCAAAACAAAAAGGGAACGCCCCGCCCGAGGGCGAGGGTTCCGTCACCTTCATTCGGAAGAGAGGTATTATTCCAACCGAGGGGGCGCCTTTCAAGAGGGCGGCGCGGAAAATCCGAAAAGCGTTCGGAGTTCTTCAGTGCGGAGTTGCTCCGTGCGGAGTGCGGAGTTGGTAGCGAGGAGTATCCTCACTTCAACTCCGAACTCCGAACGGAGCAACTACTCCGGCGTGTTGCCGCTCGGCTCGACGTTGTAGATGACGACGGTCGGCCGCGGCAGGTCGGCGGTCGCCTGATTACTCTGGGGCGGCGGGGGCAGCAGGCTGGCCGTCGCTGGCGACAGGAAGTCGAGCCGCACCAGCTTGTCGGTCTGGGCCGCACCGCTGTTGCCGACCAGGTCCACGGCTTCGACGCGGAGGAACGCCCGCTTCGGCATGTTCGCCGGGATGGCGCACTCGTGATGGCCGCTGTTCTCGACGTTCGTCGCCAGCGGCACCCACGGGCCTTCGACGTGCTCGGCGTAAGACAGCGTGACCGGACGCGGGCCGAAGTTCTTGTCCTTGGCCGACCAGCGGACGATCAGGTTCGGCGTCTTGCTGGTCAGGTTCAACTCGACGCCGGTCAGACTCACGACCGGTTTCGTGGCGTCCACGGTCACCCAGATTTGCGGCATGTCGCCGAGCTTCGGTTGGGTGTTGCCCTTGTCGCCGGCCGGACGGGCCACCATCGTGTAGCCGAACACGCCCTCGTCCTTGACCTCGACGAGGTAGGCGGTCGGGAGCGAGTGCGCGTTGTCGCACTTCCGCCAGGTCTTGCCGTCGCGGGTTTCCCACAGGTCGATGGCCGAAACGCCGTTGCCGCCGTCCTGCACGGCGAAGCTGAGAGAGAAGCGCTTGGTGTTGACCAGGCGCAGTGCCGGCGAACCGGTCGACCGTGAATCGATGGCGACCGACACCGGTTGCTTCGGCTCCACGACGATTTCCGGCGGCTTCAACGCCGGCGGCTGCGTGACGATTTCCAGCGGCTTCGCAGGCTGAGGCTGCGTGACGATTTCCGGCGGCTTCAAGGCCGGCGGCTGGGTAACGATTTCCGGCGGCCGCGGCGGCGTGGGAGCGGCACCCGGCATCGCCCGCGCGTCGCCTGCCCAGGGGAGTTCCTTCACGGCGGGATCAATGTTCAAGGAAGCGGGGGCGACGCCGGTGTTCGTCATTTCGGGAGGCAGCGGCAGCGGCGTGCCACTGCCGGGCGCGCCCGGAGCGAAGTTCGGCTGGAAGGGCAGCTTGGCCGTCGTCTGCATCGGCGGGAACTCCGCCGGCGGACCGGAAGGCGGGAACGGAGAAGCGACGAAATTGCTGGTCCCGTTGTTGCGGACACTCGACCCGTCCGGAGGCGGCACGTCGGGCGGATACTGTCCGTCGGGCCGCGACCAGGAGGCGCCAGCCGTCGTCGCGATTTGATTCTGTGAATTCTTCACCGGCCGGTCGCTCCGGGTCATGTGCTGCGGCTCGGCGCATCCGCCGAAAGCGGCCAGCATCACAAACGTCCCCGCGATTCTCCTCATCTCTTCCTCCTGCCCCTGCCGGGGCTTCTCCCGTGCGACCCCCGAGCGGGTAGAGACTGTTGTCCGCCCCGTATTCTGTTTTCACGGCCTGACCGCTGCCCGGTTCCCGAATCCGGGTCTACAGAAATCCCTGGGTGCGGCACACGCTGTGGCCGCACCGTCCTCCTGGCGCATGTCGGCGGCCGGAACGCCATCCTGCGTACCGAGCGCTTTCTGACCGAAGAAGGTCCGCCGTATAGCGTGGAGTGGCGGGAAAAAAAAGGGCAATTCCGTCGCAGGGGTCAAACGAGCCGCGACCGTGAGGGAGCGCCTAGCCAGCGCTTCCTCACGGTCGCGGCTCGTACAAGGCGCTTCCGGAACTATACGATCATCTGGAGGATCGCCGTTAGCGGCCAGGGAGGACGACACGGATGGCGAGCTATCGCGGGCACCTGATGTTCTCGTCCGTCCTGGGCGCCGGCCTGGGCGGCTATTCCGTCATCAACTGGGACTACGACTGGGGCCGGGCCTTCCTCGGCGCCGGCCTCACCACGATCGGCGGGCTGCTGCCGGACCTCGACAGCGACAGCGGCGTGCCGGTGCGCGAACTGTTCGGCGCCGCCGCCACGGTTGTGCCGCTGTTGCTGATCCACCGTCTCCGCCGCGACGGGCTCGACGGCGAAAAAATGATGGTCATCCTGGGCCTGGTGTACCTGTTCGTCCGCTATGTCCTGTCGAGATTTTTCCGGCGCGTGACCGTTCACCGCGGCATGTTCCACAGTATTCCGGCGCTGCTCATCTCCGGCCTGTCGGTCTACCTGCTGTACCATTCGCCGGACGTGCGGCTGCGCTACTTCATGGCCGGGGCGGTGATGCTTGGCTTCCTGTCGCACCTGGTACTGGACGAGTTGTACAGCGTCGATTTGATGGGCTTTCGCATTCACCTGAACAAGTACGCCGGCAGCGCGCTGAAATTCACCTCGCCGTCGTGGAAAGGGACGTTGACGGCCTACTTCATTCTGGCGGGGTTGGGATTCCTGGCGTGGCAGTAGCGCTGTGCACAGGAAAGCGCTGGCTCCGTTCGATCAGCGTTGCGCCGTCGCTGTCTCGTCCTCTTTCGCGTCCGGCACAACGCGCACCACCGACCGCACCTTGTCGAGCAGCGGCTTCGGATAGACGCCGGCGAACACCGTCACGATGGCGCATACCCACACCGCCAGCAGCACCGGGCGCGGCTTCGTCGCAGCCGGCGGCGTCGCCGAGTCGCGCAGGTACATGAACGCAATCAGCCGTAGATAATACCAGCCGCCGATCGCCGCGTTGAGCGCACCGATCAGCACCAGGTAATTGAACAGGCGATGCTGCTCCAGGGCCGCGGCGTCCTTGACGGCAAACAGCGAAAACGGCGTCTGCATCGCTCCAAAGAACAAGAACAGCTTGCCCATGAAACCGGCCGTGAGCGGCATGCCGATCAGGCTGAGCAGGAATAGCGTCATCAGTAGCGCCGACCCCGGCCGATGGCGTCCGAGGCCGGCGAGGTCGTCCACCTTCTCGACCTGTTTCTCCGGCGTGCTCAGGTACGTCAACAGGGCGAAGGCGCCGATCGTCATGGCCCCGTAGGCGACGAGGTAGAACAGCACGCCCTCGACGCCGCCGACCGCGGTTTCGCCGTGGCCGCCCAGCCGCGCCGCCGCCGTCAGGCCGATGAGCATGTAACCGGCATGGGCCACGCTGGAATAGGCCAGCAGTCGTTTGATGTTGTCCTGCAACAGCGCCAGCACATTGCCCAGCGACATCGTCACCGCCGCCATGATCCAGAGCACGACGGGAATCTGCGAATCGTAACCCGGCGTGCCGAACGGCTGCACCGGCTGATTGACGTTCATGACGGCAGCCACCGGCGGCACGAGGAGCAGCACGCGCACCAATGCGACGAAGCCGGCGATCTTCGGCATGACGGCCAGCAGCGCCGCGTTCGGCGTCGCGGTGCCCTGATAGACGTCCGGAGCGTAGAAGTGGAACGGCACCGCCGCGATGCGGAAGCCGAGGCCGGCCAGCACCATCACCAGCGCCATGAGCAGCACCCCGCGCGGCGCCCCCAGCGCTCGATCCGGCTTCGCACCCAGCGCGTCCGCCAGTCCCGCCAGGTTCGTCGTGCCGCCCATGCCGTACAGGTAGCTGAAGCCGAACAGCAGCAGTGCCGACGAGAAGACGCTGAGGAGGAAGTATTTCATCGCCGCCTCCTGCCCAGCGTTGTCGGCGCGCGGGAGATAGAGCAAGACGTAGGTCGGAATGCTGATGAGTTCGAGCGCAAGGAACAGTGTGACGAGGTCGTTGGCCGCGGCGGTGAGGCCGGTGCCGGCGACGATCAGCAGCAGGCAGGCGTGATACTCGGCGGCATGAAGCACGGGCACCTCGTCCCAGGCGAACAGCACCAGCACCATCCCTGCCAGCAGGGCGAGCCAGCGGACGAACGTCGCCAGTCCGGTATGCAGCACCGGCGCCGAATACTGGCGGGCGTTGAACTCGGCGACCTTCGATTCGAGTTCCTTCTCGCCCGCGGTGTATTCTTGCGTCATGTCCGCGGCGCGCGGCGAATCCCGCTTCTCCGCCCGCAATGCTTTACCCACGGCGTCGTGAGCGTCGGTCAGGCGCTTGACTTCGGCAGCGCTGCTCTCGACGCTCGGCTCCGTGCGCGCGGAGTGCCACAACCCCACGCCGGCGAGGCCGAGACTGAGGAGTGCCGCCCAGCCCCACAAGCAGCGATTCGCGCGCCAGGTGCCGCCGAGGAACAGGACGCAGGCGGCGCTGCCCAGCACCAGCTCGGGCAAGAGCTGGGGGAAGTAGCCGGTCAGCGCTTTGACGAGGTTCGCGTCCACAATACGTCTCCACGTTTATTGACCTTCAAATTGACTCCATCATGCATCTGAAGACAATCTGAAGATCAAAAGCTGATAGCTGTCAGCTAATAGCTATCAGCTTTTTCTCGTACCCCATGGCTGCTGGGTACGAGCGCACGGCCGAATTCCGGGTGGCTGACAACCTGAAGGTCAAGAGCCGCTCGTCTCGGAAGGGCGGCTAAATGAATCATTTCTGCGCCATGTTCACGGCGTTCTCGACGGGCGTCGTCGCGCGCGCGCGCGCCTCGCTCGCCAGCCGGGCGACGAAACGCAACTCGGGCTTGACGGTGTCGAGAAACGGCTTCGGATAGACACCCAGGAAAAGGCACAGAGCGGCGATCGGCGCCAACGTGGCGATCTCGCGGCCATTCAGATCGGCGACGTGTCCCCCTCCGTCGTGATGCGGCTCGCGCACCGGGCCGAAGAACACCTGCCGCAACATGCTCAGCATGTACCAGGCGCCCAGCAACATGCCAACGGACGCCAGGGTCGCCAGCGTACGGCCCATCACGGTGCCGCCCTGGAAGTTGTACATGCCGAACAGAATCAACACTTCGCCGACGAAGCCGTTGAGGCCCGGCAGGCCGATGCTCGTCATGGTGATGAACACCATCGCCGCGCCGAGCAGCTTCAACCGGGCCGACATGCCGCCGTAGTCCGCCATCTTGCGCGTGTGGTAGCGCTCGTACAACATACCGACGAGAAGGAAGAGGGCGCCCGTCGAAAGTCCGTGATTGATCATCTGCAACAGGCCGCCGCTGAGGCCCGCTTCGTTCAGGGCGAACAGGCCGAGCAGGCAGAAGCCCATGTGGGCGACCGAACTGTAGGCGACCAATTTCTTGAGATCGTCCTGCGCCAGCGAGCAGAACGAACCGTAAATGATGCCGATCACCGCGAGCCAGCCGATCAGCGGCGCGCCGATGCTGAGACTGGCGTCGGGCACCAGCGGCAGACAGAGGCGCAGGAAGCCGTAGCTGCCCAGCTTCAGCAGGACGCCGGCCAGCAGCACCGAACCGGCGGTCGGCGCCTCGACGTGGGCCAGCGGCAGCCAGGTATGGACCGGCACCAACGGCACCTTGACCGCGAAGCCGACCATCATCGCCAGGAAGACCCAGTACTGCACCTTGCGCCAGTAGTCGCTCCGTTCCTCGGCACGAGCCAACCGGCTTTTATTCTCGGCGCCCGGCGCGTCGGCCGCCTGCTTGCGGAGTGCCGTCACGTTGTCGGCGACGGCCCGGCTGCGGACGTTGGACTGTGCGACCAGCTCCGAAATGCTGAAGGTGATCCGCGCCGTTGATTCCGCCTCCGGGTCGAGCGGCTGACCGAGCGACAGGACGATACCCAGGACGCCGAGCAGCGTGATGAGCGACCCGGCCAACGTGTAGACGAAGAACTTCCGCGCCGCGTACTGCCGTTCCGCTCCGCCCCAGATGCCGATGAGGAAGAACAACGGCACCAGCGACAGTTCGAAGAAGACGTAGAAAAGCACGATGTCGAAGGCGAGAAAGACGCCCAACATGCCGGTCTGGAGGACGAGCAGCCAGGCGTGAAACTCGTTGACGCGCTCGGTGACGGCGTTCCAGGAGCAGAGGACGGCCGCCACCATCAGCAAGGTCGTGAGTAGGATCAGCCAGACGTTGATGCCATCGAGGCCGACGAAAAACTGAATCGGGGCGACCTTTGCCGAGCCGAATGTCACCAGGTTGAACCGCTTGATGTGCGACGGCTCAAAGGTCGAAATCGGCGCCTTGACGTTCGTCGCCATCCAGGCCGAGATCGCCGCGGCGGCGGGGTTCGATGCCGTGCCGATTGTGCCGGCCACATCGGCCGCGGCGTTCGGCGTCGGCACGTTGACGCGCGCCGACGCGAAGTCCAGTGCCATGACCGTGGCAACTCCCAGGCAAACGAGCGTGCAGACGAGGGTGAGCCAGCGCGCGGCACAGGCCCGCGCCGCGCCGAGCGCCGCCACGACAATAGCCGTCGCCGCCGGCAGGACGAGCAACAGGATCAACACAGTCGGCATGTCTGACCTTCTACGTTATCAGTGGCACCCGGTCAGTGGCACCGGCGTC
>JBBQPD010000253.1:0-7660 GCA_038331535.1 Gemmatales bacterium
GAGCAGCCGCATCAAGGGTCCTCGTCACGTCCGCAAGGGCGTCGCGGGCTGCTGAGCAGTCCACACAGGCAGACAGATGGTCCGAGACCCGCTGAGACTCCTCGGGAGCCTGACGGTCGCGGCTCGTGATGCCGGGAAGCAGTTGTTCTTTACGAGCCGCGACCGTCAGGGAGCGTTTGAGAAGCGCTCCCTGACGGTCGCGGCTCGTGATGCTCATTTCTCAATCAGAATCTCAACCCTCATTCTGCTCGTCCTTGTCGTCTTCCAACGGCGGCACTGGTAGGCCGAGGTAGCGACGGCAGCCCAGGCAGCGGCGCATTAGATATTGGCGCGTCTTCCAGTGGTCCGCCCGCACATCCGCCGGCAAAATCACTGGTTCTTCCACCGCGAGATCGATGTGCCGACGCCAGTCCGGCCGCTTGTTCTTGAACGGCTTACCGTTGAAGTAAGACGCCCAGCTGCCCCAACCGCCTTCGATCCAGATCACGACCACGGGCGTCTCGGGCAGTTCCTGAAGGATGTGCCACACCCCGCGGCCGAAGCGTCGCAACGGCTGCTCTTCCGTGCGGCGCAACATCGCCTCGGGAAAAACCAGAATGCTGCCGCCGTCGCGCAAGGCTTGCTCGGCCTCCTTCAACTCGGGGGCTTCCCGGCGGAACGTCGCAGTCGGTACGCGGATGGCTTCGAACAAGTTCCGCATCGCCCAGCTCATGCCTGGCAAGTCGTAGAACACACTCGTCATCATCGGCCGGACCTGGCGCGGAGCGACTTTCAAGATCCAGAATGGGTCCAGGTACGCGGAGTGATTGGAAACGATAATCAGCGGGCCGTCCTTCGGTATTTTGCCCGCTCCCGGTCCGTGGACGCGAACGCGGTACATCGGCCACAGGAGACATTCGATCACATTTTCGACGGCCTGCGGCAGATACAGCCACCACGCCGTCGCGGCGCCGAGAGCCGACACCACGGCGAGGAACCCGAGCTGGCTTGCGGGCGATTTGACCACCTCCAGCCGAAGGAGACCGTGCATGAGCAACGACAACAGCGTCGTCAGCACGTAGATGGCCGTGTTCATGACGGCCATGCCGTTGCCGCGGGCGTCGGCCGGAACCGCTGCCATGTACGCGGCCCGCAACGGCACGTTGACCAGTCCACCCATAAAGCCCAGCAGCGCGCAGGTGAAGCGCGGCAGTTCGTCCCCGTGTTCCGGAACCCCCATGAGAGTTAGTAACACGATCAACAAGCCCGTGGCGCCGAACGGTGCCAAACCAGGGTTGCGGCGCGGATTACCTTGAATGCCAGCCGCCAGACAGCCCAGTGCGGCACCGAAGCCGACGCAGGTCAAGACGGACAATAGCTCCTTGAAACGTGCGGCTTCCTCCACCAGCGGTTGGATCAACGGCCAGGCTCCCGCAGTCACTACCGCCTGAAAGCCGGCCAACGCCAGGACAGGGACGCGCGCCGCGCGAACCCGAATGATGCGACCGCAGTCGCGAAAAAAGCCCGCAATTGCCTGTCGGGGTGGTTCGGGGCGCAGAACGTCGGACGGGAACCGTGCCGCAAGGCTCGTGAGCAGACAGAGCAAATTGAGAACGAGGATGGCGTTAACGACAGGTGCGTCGAACGAGAGCCGGGTTGGGGCACCGTTCGGGCAGAGGTCGATGCCGCGCCATACACCGGCGACGATGGCCGCAGCTCCGCCCATCTCGACGAGGGCGTTGACGCGCGTTAGGGGGAGCCGAGCATCCGTGGCGGCCGCCGGCAGTACGGCGTAGCGGGCGGGGCTGTAGACGGCAGCGCCCAGCGCAACCACGGCAAGGCACGGCAGCCACGAGCCGCCTACCGCCGCGAAAATGGCTAAAGCGACCAGGGTAAACGCCGACGCTCCAAATAAGACGGCGCGGCGTGGCAGGCCGTTACTTAGACAGCCATTGAGCGGAGCCAGGATGACGAACGGCGCAATAAACGCGGCCGTCGCCAGGTACCACGCCGAATCGTCGCCGGCGGCCTTCAGCGCCAGGACCGTGGTAAGCCGCAGGCACCAGTCGGCGACGACGCGCGCGACTTGCGACAACCACAGCAGAGCAAGCCGAACGCGCGCGCCAATCACGTACCACCCCTTCGATTGCCGCTTGCGGCTTGGCGGCGGCGGACCGCTAAGCCGCAAGCGGCAACACTACCGGAACTTTCATTGTCAGTGTTATGAGTATTGCTGGCCGGGCATGTCGCCCTGCCCTGGGGTGCGCCAGGAAAGTAGACTCACCGGACCAAGTTCGGGTATGCTACAGACTATACGATCCACTCGGTCCGACTCGTCGATTTTCAACGAGGGCGAAACACATGCTCCGTTTGTCGTACACCCTTCCACTCCTCCTCATTACTAGCGGATGTGGTCCATCCGGTCCCGCCGCGGGTAAGCCGAAAGCCGACGGCGAGAAATCCGACACCGTCAAAGTCCGCCTCATCAACCCCAAGGCTCGCGAGGTCGAGTATCCCGGACGTATCAAGGCGTTTGTCGAGGCGCCGATTCACGTCCGTGTTCCCGGTTACGTTCGCTCCATCGACGTTGACATCGACGACATCGTGAAAGGCCCTCGGCTCGGAGCGAAAGTTCCCGGTCCTGATGATCCAGAGACCGACGAGAACTCGGGGCAGGTTCTGGCCCGATTGGCAGTGCCGGAGCTGGAAGAGGAAGTGGAACTGAAACGTCGTCTCGTCGCGCAGGCCGACGCGGAGATCAAGCAGGCCGAGGAGGCATACAACGCTAGTATCGCGCGTGTAACAGAGGTCGAGGCCGGCGAGAAGCGCGTCGAAGCGGACTTGAAACGCTGGCAAGCGCAGCTCGCGAGCCTGGAGGCGGCGACTGGAACGCTGGGGAAACAGGAGCTGGAGGAAGTGCGCTATCAGGTCGAAGCCGCCAGGGCCGCCAAGGCCGAGCAGACGGCAAAGGTCGGCGCGGCAGAGGCAGCGAAGAAAAAGTATGCCGCCGACGTGGGCGCTGCCGTGGCGAAGCGCGCCGCCAGCGACGCCGAACGGCGTAAGGCCGTGGACATGCTCCGTTACTCGGTCATCCGCGCCCCTTTTGACGGCGTGGTCACACGCCGCCTCGCCGATCCTGGCCACTATCGTCAACCGGGGGCTGCCGGCCCGCGCGGCGAAGCGCTCTTCATCATCACCTGCACCGATCCGGTCCGTGTGATCGTCGAAGTCCCCGAGGCGGATGCTGTCAAAATCCCGAAGAAGGCCGAGGTCCGCCTGCGCGTGCCGGCGCTGAAGAACGCGAAGTACAAGGGTGCTGTCACGCGCACGTCCTGGGGTCTGGACCCGCGCTCGCGCACGCTCGAAGTCGCCATCGATTTGCCGAATCCCGACAAGCTCCTGCGCACGGAAATGTACGTCATCGCATCCATCGCGGTCACTCAGCCGCGCGTGCTCACGCTGCCGGCGTCGGCCGTGGCGGGACAGGGCGACGATGCCTATGCTTTCCGCATTGTGGACGGCTCGGCGGTCAAGACGCCGGTGCGGCTCGGTAAGACCACGGACGGCCTCGTCGCAGTGCTGAAAAAACAGACAGGGGCGGACACCTGGGAGGACGTGACGGAGGAGGATGAGTTCGTCGTCGATAATGTCGCCTCCTTGTCCAACGGCACGAAGGTTGTCGTCGAAGGCAAATGACCACGCGTCTATCTCGGTGTGTCCTCTTACAATACTCCTCGCATTCCGACCTCATTCGACCCTATGGAGCCGCGCATGCGCGACACAACTCGCTTCGGGAGCTTCCTGGCTCTTGTTCTCCTTTCTACTCCAGTGCAGGCCCAGGCCGTATCGGCGAAGCTGATTCGGGATTACTGGGACGCTGCCTATCTTGAAGGGGTTAAGGCCGGATATTTCCACACGACCGTCGTCGAAACGGAACGCGACGGCAAGAAGCTCTTCGTCACCACACAGACCATGAACCTGAAGGTCAAGCGCGACGGCAAGGTCGTCGAGCTTAAGATGGACAGCGGCGCCGAGGAGACGGCCGACGGCAAGTTGGTCGGCGTCTCCGTCACCATGTATACCGGCCCGGCCAAACTAACTGTCACGGGCCGCGTCGAAGGCGATAAGCTGGTCGTGGTCGGCGACGGCGGCCGGGAGCTGAAACGACTGCCCTGGGATGCCGACGCGCTCGGCCTGTTCGCTCAGGACCGCGCCTGGAAGGAAAAGAAGGTTAAGCCAGGAGATCATTTCGAGTTCACAAATTATGAGCTAGCCATCGAGTCGGCGTTCAAGGTAAAGGTCGTCGTGAAGGGGGAGGAGGAAACAGACCTGCTGGAGTTGAACAAGGACGATCCCAGGCCGAAAGCCGAGCGCGTGAAGCGAACTCTGTTGCGGGCGGAAGCGGTGCCGGACAAAGTGGAAGTCGGGGGCGCGGCCTTGCAGCTGCCGAAGGTCGTCTCGTGGCTCGACAAGGGGCTGAACGTCGTCCGCTCCGAAACGCAGATGCCGGGACTCGGCCGCATCATCACGTTTCGCACGACGAAGACAGTGGCGACGGAGGAAGGAGCGGCGCCGGAACTATTGCCGGACCTGCTGCTGACAACGCTCATTCCCGTGAACAAACCCATCGACCGGGCGTTTGAGCGCTCCGAGGTCGTGTATCGCATCACAATGACCGGAGATGACGACCCGAAGACCTCATTCATGCGCGACGCACGCCAGACGGTCGAGAACGCGAAGGGGAACGTCTTCGATCTGCGTGTAAAGGCGCAACGCGCTTACGCGACCATCGATGCGCCGCAAAAAGTGTCGGACGAACAACGAACCGCGAACCACTTTCTTAACAGCGACGATGAAACCGTAAAGGCCCTGACCTTGCGCGCTTTGGGCCGAGTAACTCAGCCATTGGCCAAGGCGCAGCGGATCGAGAAGTGGGTCCACGACAACATGAAGGGATCGAGCGAAGTGGTGTTCGCGACCGCGAGCCAGATCGCGCGCGACCTGAAAGGCGACTGCCGTCAACATGCGATGCTGACGGCGGCGATGTGCCGGGCCGCCGACCTGCCCTCGCGCACGGCCCTCGGCCTGGTCTACACCATCGACCGCGAGAAAGGGCCAGTGCTGGCCTTTCATATGTGGACGGAGGTGTACATCGTCGATCAATGGATGGCGCTGGACGCGACGCTCGGCCAGGGCGGTATTGGCCCGACCCATCTGAAGGTCAGCGACCATAGCTGGCACGGCACGCAGACGCTGGCCCCGCTACTGTCGGTGTTGCGCGTCCTCGACAAGATCAAGGTCGAGGTAGTGGAAGTGAAGTAAGTAATTAGCCATCGATGAACACAGATAAACACAGATGAAGACAATTCCTTTTTTCTGATTTGTCTTCATCTGTGTTCATCTGTGGCTAATTTTCCGGGGACGTTTATGCCGCGCATCGTCTCGCTCATCGCCAGCGCCACCGAGATTGTTTGCGCACTCGGCTTTGAGGATCAGCTCGTTGCCCGCTCGCATGAATGCGATTTTCCCGAATCGGTCAAGCGTCTTCCCGTCGTCACCGGGCCGAAGTTCGACCCCGACGGCACCAGCTACCAAATCGACCAGCGCGTCAAGGCAATCGTGCAGGAATCGCTCTCGGTCTATCGCGTCGACGGCGAAAAGCTGCGCGAGCTGGAACCCGACGTCATCGTCACGCAAGCGCACTGCGAAGTTTGTGCCGTCAGTCTGCGCGAAGTCGAGCGCACGGTCTGCACGTGGTTACGCAGATGTCCGAAGTTACTCTCGCTCAGTCCGAACGCGCTCGCCGACGTCTGGGGCAATATCGAGGTAGTCGCCGTCGAGCTGGACGCGGTCGAGCGTGGCCGCGACGTGGTGCAGCAGCTTCGACGGCGGATCAGCGCGATCGCCGAACGGGCCAAAACGCTGACGGCTCGGCCGACGGTCGCCTGCATCGAATGGCTCGACCCACTCATGGCGGCGGGCAACTGGATGCCGGAACTGGTCGAACTCGCGGGCGGCGTCAACCTGTTCGGCGAGGCGGGTAAGCATTCGCCGTGGATGACGTGGGAGCAACTCGTCGCCGCCGATCCGGACGTGATCGTGCTGTTGCCCTGCGGCTTTGACATCTTCCGGACGCGCCGCGATCTCCACGTTTTGACGGAGCGCCCGGAGTGGCCGCATTCGAAGGCAGTGCGCGCGGGCCGGGCTTTTGCTACCGACGGCAATCAGTTCTTCAACCGACCCGGTCCGCGCCTCGTCGAATCGCTGGAGATTCTCGCGGAGTTGCTTCACCCGGAAGCCTTCTCGTTCCGCCACGAGGGAAGCGGGTGGCAGCGACTTTGATCGCATTCTCAAGAGTTCGGAGGTTGTCGTGCTCGATGTGCCAGTGAGTCTTTTTATTAGCGTGGGGGTGTTTCTCGTCTTTTTTTTCGCCTTCGTCTGGTCCATTTTCATGCAGCGAAAGGGGCTGAGCCGGCAAAAGGATGCGGTAGATCGCATCGAGGAAAGCATGGCCATGTCGCGCCAGTCCATCGGCCTGCTTGTCGACGCGAATGCGCTACGCGAACGGATGCTACACAACCAGGAGGAGATGGTTCGGCTGCTACGTGTTATCGCGGATGAACGCGGCGTCGCCGATATCAGTACCTCGAAACATCGATGACTCCTGACACCCTTCAACCTGTCCGGTCGAGGTACTGGCCATGAGCATCGCCGAGACGTGCCACTGGATGCTGCGTTTGAAGGTCCTGCAAGGCGACATCATCAAGCAGAAAGTGGACGCCATCGTCAACGCGGCGAATAGCTCGTTGCTGGGCGGCGGCGGCGTAGATGGCGCGATCCATGCCGCCGCTGGTCCGGCCCTTCTCGACGAATGCCGCACGCTTGGCGGCTGTCCGACCGGCGAAGCGCGTATCACGAAAGGCTACCGTCTGCCCGCGAAACACGTCATTCACACGGTCGGCCCCGTCTGGGAAGGCGGCGCGGCAAACGAGGACGAGCTTTTGGCGAATTGCTATCGTAATTGCTTCACCTTGATGGAGGAGCACGGCCTGCGCTCGATCGCCTTCCCCGCTATCAGTTGCGGCGTCTACGGCTTCCCGCTCGATCGCGCCGCCGCCATCGCCGTTCGGGAAATCAAGCTGACTCTGGAGCGGACCGAGGAAGTGGAGCGAGTTCTTGTCGTGTGCTTCTTCGAGGACGTGTACGAAGCGTATCGTGAAGTGTTGCAGGAGTTCGTGCCGGAGTGAATGGTGTGAGAACCTACGCAATGAACAATCAGGCGAAATGGATCGGTCTGTTCCTTCTGTTCGTGAATCCATCATTCGGCGCGGCCGAAACCGACCGTCCCTGGAAAGCAGGCGTTGCCGTCAAGGTAATCACCCCAAGCGAGCCGATGTGGATGGCCGGCTACGGCGCTCGTAACAAGCCCGCCGAAGGCAAGGTCCACGACCTGCACGTCAAGGCGCTCGCGCTCGAGGATGCCGGCGGCCGTCGCCTCGTTTTGCTGACGAGCGATCTCGTCGGCATTCCGCGCGACCTGTCCGAAGCTGTCACGGCCGAAGTGACGAAACGGATCGCCATCCCGCGCGAACGCATCATGCTCACGACGTCGCACACGCATTGCGGCCCGGTGACGCGCGATTCGCTGCTCGACATGTACGACATGCCGGCGGACGAGGCG
>JBBQPD010000254.1:0-7657 GCA_038331535.1 Gemmatales bacterium
GACGGTCGCGGCTCGTAGGCAATCAGACCATGCGCCAACGCTCCCTGACGGTCGCGGCTCGTAGGCAATCAGACCATGCGCCAACGCTCCCTGACGGTCGCGGCTCGTGCGCGTCTAATCAATCGCCGCCCGGACGAACTAATCGCCGCTTATCCAGTTCGCGCAGCCGATTGAGCGCCTTCGGATAGCGCTTGAAATACTCTTGGCGCAGGCGATCGCGGCTCTCCGGATCGTCCAGCGACAGCCGCAGCTCCGCACGATCTTCCGCGCTCAACTCGGTGAAGAAGAACTCGCGCAACAGCCGGTCGGGCAACTCGGGCAGTCCGCCGGCAGGACTGCGAACCTTCTCACCCAGTTCGCTCGCGCCAGGGAATTCTAGCAACGGAATCTCGCGATCGTATTTCGCCGCCAGGGACAGTAGTTTCTGCAAGTAGTCGGGCCATGATCCTTCCGCTTTTTGAAGCTCGTCCCTGTCCGTATTGTCCAGCATGGGCAATAACTTCGCGCTGACGAACTCCCGATGAAACATGGTAAGCTCTTCCAATCGGCTCGGGCCGAGCGGCGGAACGAGCCGTACCTTGTGCAATTTGGCGAGGCGCACCAGAGCCTGTGCGTACTCCGGGAATTTGCCTTCGGCGCGATGAAGCGTCGTCTTTTCATCTTTCTTCAGGGCGCGCAGCACTGGCTTCGCGTGGTCGGGCAAGGCGTCGTTTCGCGTCGGTCCTGTCGGCTGGTGTTTCTCCACAAGTTCCAGCAACGTCTTGGCAAACGCCGGCCATTGTCCTTCCGCCTGATGCAATTCCTCTCGTTCGGCGCCGGACAGTAACTCCCAGAGCACGTCATTCACATACTGCTGCTGTTCCGCCGACAAGTCGGCAGTGCGCACCGGGCGGGACGCCTTGGGGATGGCGCCGGAACGGCGCCCCCCTGAGTTCCAGGCTGTGCGCACCTGCCGCTCCTCTTCGCGCAGCCGGACGATCTCGTCAACACGTTTCGCCGCCGGCAGAGCGTCCAGATCTTCGCGCACCTTTTTCGGCAAGTGGCGGATGAACTCCTGTTCGCGCAACTCCTTGATGACCCGGAGACGTTCTTCGCGTGTCGGCGCCTCTTCGACGCGGCGGCGCTGTTCCTCGGGCAGCCGATCGAGCCAGGAGGTGAACCGGTCCAGCACGCCCCACAGCCGCCGTTGCGTCTCGGAATCCTGCTCGTGCAGAGCGCGGTCAAGCTCGCGCATGCGCTCCTGTTTCTCGGCCGGCAGTCGAGTAAACGCGCGGAGATCGCGGCGCAGGCGTTCATAGTAGACGGTGTCTTCGCGGCGATATTTATCGACGAGACGGACATTGCGTTCCGTGTCTTCCGCGCCCGGCTCGGACGAGGCGAACACCACCGCGACCGGCAGCGCCAGCAGCACGACCAATCGAGTGGGGTGTCGCATGCGAAACGCTCCTCCGTCAATTTCATAGATTCACGACCCCGGACTGTCGTTGCCGAACAGGTCGGGATGGTCGAGTTCGCGGGCGAAGTCGATGTCTTCGACCAGCTCGAAGACGCGTTTGTTCTTGATGACGTTGAGGTCGCGCACCAGCTCGGCGTCGCCCGGATCGCGCGGCGCGAGCAGGTTGAAGCCCGCGAAGCCGCCCAGCGCCGACAAGACGACGGCGGCCGCCCAACCGCTGACGAGCAAGGCAGGGCGCCACCAGGAGCGCCGGCGCCGCGCTGCCGACGGCTGCGAACCGGTCGCGACTGGCCGTAACCGGTCCAACGTCCGGTGCGTGAAATTCGGCGACGGCTCCGACTTCGGCAGGAAGTCGAGCAAATCCCAGGTGCGCTTCAGGTCGTCGGCCTCGGCGCGGGCGGCCGGGTTGAGGGCCAGCTTCTGCTCCAGAGCGCGCGCGGCGTCGCCTTCCAGCTCGCCGTCCAGGTAGGCCACCAGGTCGGCCCGTTCTTTCTCGCTGAATGCGGAGGGAGTGCTCATGCGTCGTCTTCGTCGTTGGGTTCTGGGGGCGGCGCGCCGTCCATTTGGACGTAGCCGACGAGGGCGGCGCGCAGGTTCATGCGGGCACGGCTCAGCAGCGACTTGACTGCTTTCGTGGTCAGCTCCATCACCTCGGCGATTTCTGCGTAGTTCATGTCCTCGAACTTGTTGAGCACCACGGCCATCCGCTGGCGCTCGTTGAGGCCATCCAGGGCCGTGCGGATGACGGCGGCCAATTCCTGTTGCTGCATCTGGTGCGACGGTCCGCCACCGCGATCGTGTACCAGCTGCTCGGCAGGGCGCGGGCCGAGTGGACCAGAGTCGCGGCCGACCAGCGGCACGGCCGGCTTGCGGTGTCGGGAGCGCAGCGAGTTGAGGGCCAGGTGATTGGCGATGGTGAACAGCCAGGTGGAAAACTTGGACCGGGGGTGGTACTTCTTGCGCGCCCGGTAGACGCGCAGGAAAACCTCCTGGGCCAGGTCCTCGGCTTCGTCCGCGTTGCCGATCAGGTGGTTCATGACGGCGACCAGCCGGTGCTGGTACTGCGCGACCATCTGCTCGAACGCGCCCGGCTCGTCGTCGCGCACCCGGAGCATCATCCGGATGTCGGGATCGCGGAGGGCCAGGGTCGCGCTGGACTCGCCGATCGTCGCCACGGTTCGCCTCGCGTCTCCCTGCGGTGGCCAGGCCGACCGCCCTCATGCCATTAAACACTTGTTGGGCAGTGTGGTTCCGAATGGGGACAACTGAGTACCGAGTCCTGAGAGTCTGTCCCGCAAGGGGTCGTATTTTACGAGCCGCGACCGTCAGGGAGCGGTTTCTTGCGGCACGTTGCCAACGCTCCCTGACGGTCGCGGCTCGTTAAACCCTCTCGTGGGACAGGCACTGAGTACTCGGTACTCAGTACTCGGCACTTGTCTGTTTCTTGTCCCTTGACACCGCATCAAGAGCCGAGCGCCGCAGCTGGCCGCAGGCTGCGTCGATGTCGGCTCCCTTGCGTTTCCGCACTTTCACGCTCACACCAGCCCCACGCAGCGCCGCGAGGAAGTCGGCCAGCGCCTGATCCGTCAGGCGACGATAAGGCAACCCAACCACGTCGTTGAACGGGATCAAGTTAACGTGCGATTGCCGGCCGCGCAGCAGCCGCGCCAGCTCGGCGGCATGTTCGCGCCGGTCGTTCACGTCGCGGAGCAGGACATACTCGTAGGTGACCTGGCGGCCCGTCTTCTCCTGAAAATAGTCGGCCGCGGCGAGAATGTCCGCGATCCCGGTCTTGTCGTTCGTCGGCACGATGCTCGTACGCAGCTCGTCGTTCGGAGCGTGCAGCGACACGGCGAGATGATAGCGCAGGTCCAGGTCGGCGAATCGGCGAATCTTGGCGGGCAGTCCGACCGTCGAGACAGTGACGTGTCGAGCGCTCAGCGCCAGCCCCTGCGGCGCGACGGCGACGGCCAGCGCTTCCAGCAGGTTGTCGAGATTCGCCAGCGGTTCGCCCATGCCCATGACGACGACATGCGTCAGGCGTTCGCTCTCGGGAAGTTGATTCCGGCAGTGCAGCAGTTGTTCGAGGATCTCCCCCGGCGTCAGGTTTCGCACGACGCCTTCGAGGCCGCTGGCGCAGAAGACGCAGCCCATGCCGCAGCCGACCTGCGTGCTGACGCACACCGTCCGCCGATCGTCCTCCTTCATCAAAACGCACTCGACGTGGTGCCCGTCGTGCAACCGCAGGAGCAGCTTGTGTGTGTCGTCCGTCGCGCGCAGGTGCCGATCGACCACGGTTGCGAGCGGCGTAAAGTCGCCGTCGAGGTCTTCGCGCAACGTGCGCGGCAGATCGGTCATCTGGTCGAACGAAGTCGCACGCCCGGCAACAACCCAGCGCCGCAACTGGCGGGCGCGCATCGCCGGCTGTTCGCGCGCGGCGAGCCAGGCCAGCAATTCGGCGTCCGGCAACTCCAGCAACCCGCGCTTGGCGGCGACTGCGTGGATAAGGGGTAGGGATGGCATCCCCGTATTGTAGCGGAGCGACACCGGTGCGGGGAACGAAATGTCGCGGCCGATTGCGCGAAGGTTTTTCTTGCCTCAACACCCGTCGATGGAGTAGACTTCTCTTCGCAACTGTCTCTCTCCCTCGGTCGTTCATTCACGAACGCGATTGTGCTTCCAAAGCGTGGGATCATTCATTCATGGGGGATTCGTCATGCCGCACGTCGGCCGTCTTCGTCATCGTTCCGGTTTCACCCTGATCGAGTTGCTCGTGGTGATCGCCATCATCGCAGTACTGATCGGCCTGCTGCTCCCCGCCGTGCAGAAGGTTCGCGAGGCTTCGGCACGCATGTCGTGTGGCAATAACCTGAAACAGATCGCCCTCGCCACGCATAGCATCAACGATGTGGCGGGTGGAATGCCGCCCGTGTCAGCTCCCGACGGCTGGACGCCGACGACGCTCGCCAAGCCGGCATTCAACGGCGCTCCCTACACCTACTTCAACTGGCTGCTGCCTTACATCGAGCAAGACAACCTTTTCAAAGCGCAGACGCGCGGCTCGGTGCCGCCCGGCGGTTACTGCGGCGGACAGTACACGCAGTCGGTGAAGACGTATATTTGTCCTTCCGACCCGTCGGTCGGCCCCCGCGGTTTGAGCCTGACTCCTAACGGCGGGGCAAACGGCTTCGCGGTCGGCTGTTACAGCGCCAACTATCTCGTGTTCGGCAATCCCACAGCCTCCAATGACTACACCTGCGTCCAGGGAACCGCCAACTTGACTCGATCTATCCCCGACGGGCTGTCGAACACCATCTTCTTCGGTGAGATCTTCGGCACCTGCGGCTCGACTGGTCTCGGCAGCGCGTCCGCCTCGCTGTGGGCCGACTCGACCCTGCCCTGGCGGCCGATCATGTGCCATAACACTCCAGGCAAGAACGTGAACCCTGGCTATGCGCCCTGCAACATGTTCCAGGTGCAGCCGAACCCGACGGCGACTTGCGACCCGAGTCGGGGCCAGTCGGCGCACACCAGCGGCACGAACGTCGGCCTCGGGGACGGCAGCGTTCGCTTCGTCAGCGCGAGCATCAGCCCGACGACCTGGGCGAGGGCATGCGACCCGCGCGACACCCTGACGCTCGGCTCGGACTGGTGAGGTTGGTGCGATCCCGTATGGTGTTGGTCGACGGAGAAGGGGACAGAAATGCTCGCGAACCGGCCGCGCGTGGAATGGCTTGCGCTCCTGATGTTTCTCGTACTCGGCGCCGCAGGTTGCGGCTCGGGCGACTCGCTGCCGAAGACGTATCCGGTCACGGGTTCTGTCGCCGACAAGGGCGGCAAGTCTCTCGTCGGCGGCAGCGTTCAGTTCACGCCCGTATCGGATTCCTCGTTGTCGGTGTCCGGCGCCATCGAGGCGGACGGAACGTTCGCGCTGCACACGATCAAGGGCAAAGAGAAGCTGAGCGGCGCCCCCGAGGGGGAGTACAAGGTGACGATCCTGCCGCCCATTTCGAGCGATCAACGGGCCGTGCTGCCGATGGAGCTGCCCAAGCCGTATCGGGTCGAAGCGAAAGACAACCAGTTTAAGATTGAGGTATCCATCCCGGCCAAGCCGTCGCGCTGACAAGTGACGAGATGGCGGTAATGATTTTCGCAGGGTTGCCGACTTTGAAGCATCTGTTTGGCTGAAAGCTGTTAGCTGACAGCTAATAGCTCTCAGCCAATCCCTCAGAAAAGCGCGAGCGTCGCGCTCACTGCTTGAGGCGCGATCGTAACGTCACGTCCTTCCCGCGGCGGGCGATCTCCGCGTTCGCGAACAGTCGCATTACCAGTTTCTCGTACTCTTCGCGCGTGAACGGAGCGAGTGCCGCGGCGACCTTCACCACGCCTTGCAGGTGAGTTTCCAACCGCACCGCATCCTCTTCGGCGTCGGCCGATAATACCGCTTCGGCCCGGAGTTCGGCGTCCCATGCCGCGGCGCCGCGTAGCGCTGCCGTTTCCTCGAAGACCGGCCGCAGTTGTGCCTCGAATAGCAGTTGCGACGGTTTGCCGAGTTTCGCCAGGTTCGCCGCGAACCAGACGGCTTTGCTGCGATCCACTTTCTCCAACATTTCTCGCAGTCGGTCGTCTCGAATCTTTGCCGTCGCCTTGCCGGCCGCGTGGCGCAGGGCATCGACCACCCGCGATCGGTCAAGGCAGACGACAAGCGTGTCGCCCGCCAGCGCTATCGTCGTGTCTCGCCCGTCGTCGCGATACCGATACAACCTAAATCCTTCCTGTTTCATCTCCTCCAGTTGACTGCGTCCGGTCTTGAAGCGGGTGCGGTCGAAGCGTCCGCGCAGCAGCACGAGCGGCTGGCTGTGATCGCCGGCCGAGAATACCAGGCGCAGCCCATCCACATCGGCCAGTGCCTCGCCGCCGAGCAGGGCGAACGGCACTCCGAGGTCTTCGCTCTCCAGCGCTTCACGCAGCCGCTTTCCGACGGGCTTCTCGAATGCGCCCTGGTCACGCAACTGTTTCAGATCGATTGAAACGATGGCGGCGGCGTCATTCGGCTGGTAATTGTCGAGAGCGCCTGGTTTGAAGTTGACGAAGGGAGGACCATCCGCGAAGTGGAAGTAGAGAAACATGCCCGCCGCGATTAGGGCGAGGAGGATGCACGCAAGGACCAGGCGCAGCATCGGGACGTCCGCCAAGAATGAACGAGCCGCGACCGTCCGGGAGCGTTCCCTGACGGTCGCGGCTCGTGCGGCCGAGCGATCGTGAATTACTTCTTCTTCCGCACCTGCTCGAATAGGTAGGTGCCCTTTTTATTACTGGTCACCACATCCAGCAGCTTGTCGCCGTTGACGTCCTCGACGACGAACTGCGTTCCGATGCCGGAGTCGTTGTCGATCTCGTGAGGCGTGAACGAAATAATGCCGTCTTTCTTTTGGGCCTCAAACCAGTAGATTTTCGCCGGCGCGCTCGGATCGGCGTCGCCTTTCGGGCCGTGCGCCCACCAGCGTTTGCCGGTCACGAGGTCCTTCAGGCCGTCGCCGTTGATATCGACGAGATGCATGGCGTGCGTCTGCGAGACGAACTTCGGGAACAGGTCCGCTTTGAGGAACGTCGGGTCCGGCGTGCCTGGCTTCTGAAGGTACGACCAAATGCCGTAGCCGTGCGCCGAGCTGCTCAGGACGTCGGCCTTGCCGTCGCCGTCGATGTCATAGGCGAACATGTCGGCGCAGCTGTCGCTGAGCTTGACGCGATGGAACTTCCACGGCGTTTTGCCATCGGCTTTCTCCGGTTGCTCCCACCAGCCGTCCGCCACGATCACGTCGAGCCGGCCGTCGCCGTTGAGGTCGCCGACGCCGAGGCCGTGCGAGAAACGCTGCGTACCGGGGATCGGCTTGCCGGGCGCGCCCGCTTCGCTGATTGGGTGCATGTCCCAGGGCTGAGTCGGGTCGTTTCCAGGCGTGAAATACGCCATTTGCCCTTCGTTGTCCTTGCCCTTGGGCTGCCAGCCCATGAGCAGTACGCGCTTGCCGGTGCCGATCAGATCGACGTACTGCGGCGTTTCATTGCAGGCGCTGTGCCAGATTTCATGCTTCTTCCAGTGGCCGTCCTTGCCCTTGGGGTTCTCGAACCAGTAGCACGGCGAACCGGGGAAGTCGATGACGATGAGGTCCGGGTAGCCGTCGCCGTTGAGGTCTTCGGTCC
>JBBQPD010000255.1:0-7653 GCA_038331535.1 Gemmatales bacterium
GGCGTTTGCGGCTTTTTTTGACCTTCCGGTTGACTGTATCATGCGGCTGAAGACAATCGGAAGATCAAAAGCTGATAGCTGTCAGCTAACAGCTATCAGCTATTTTTCGTACCCCATTGCTGCTGAGTACGAGTGGACGGCCGAAGTTCGCGTTGGCTGACAACCCGGAGGTCAATAGCCGCCCCGATCGCGAGAATGGGCCTCCTTGACAATCAATGGGCGTCCCTTGTACGAGAAGCCGTTCAGCGTTTCGATCGTTTTCGCGGCCTCGGCGTCGTCCTCCATTTCGACGAAGCCGAAGCCGCGCGACTTGCCGGTCTCGCGGTCCATGATGACCTGGGCTAGCGCGATCCGGCCTTGCTGCTGGAACAAAGCCAGCAGATCGTCGGCGCTCGCTTCCCAGATCAGATTGCCGACGTAGAGGTTCTTCGCCATCGGCGCGCCTCCCGCGCGTGTTTACGTTTCGCGCGCGAAACGTAAACACGCGCATCAACCCTCAGCGCGACTTCGGCCGGTGTGTCTTGGACGGTGCCGGCGCCGCTTCGAGGCCGCCGTCCTGGGCCGTCATGCAGTCCGCGGAGAGCGGGCAGCTGCGGCACTGCGGCGTCTCTTCCCAGCAGTAGCGCTCCGCAATGTTGCTCAGCGAATCGGTGAATTGCGGGCCGTCGTTCTTCGCGATCAGGTGTTCCAGGCTGCCGCGCGACGCTTCCAAACTCTCCTGGGCGCCGTCGAGGAGACCCAGCCGGCGCACGCAGCGCAACGTCGGCGCGTCGAGCGGGATGGCGTGGCCGCCCAGCGAGCGCTGCACCACCCAGGCGCCGACGAAATCGTCCGCCGCCTGATAGCGCATCAGCTGCCGTGCCGCCTGCTTCATGCCCCGCTTTTGCAATGGGTCGAGGTCGAACGAGAACTCGGTCTCGAACACCTCTTGCAGGAACGACACCAGCCGTTGAGCGCGGCCTTCGGGGCCGCTCATGCCCTCGAACGCCTCTTCCAGCTCGCGCACCGAGCTGACGCGTATCTCGTTCCAGTCGAAGAAGCGCTCGCGCAGGAACTGATAGGCCCGGTCGGCCTGCTCCGGCGTGGCGTCCTCCCGGCACAGGCCGTAGATGAACTGCTCCAGGACGTGCAGCGACTCCTCCCCGTTCGAAGACGCCTTCTTGGCGCCGTTGAGGACGTGGGTCAGGAGCCGCTTCTTGTTGATGGTCGTCGCCATGAGATCGAACACTCCATTGGGGGATGGCGAAAGGGTCACGATACCGCCGGATGATCCTCCGCCGATCCCTCGGCGTGTTCTTCCGGCAGCGGGTCGGCTTCTTCTTCCGTCTGCTCCGTCACTTCGGCGCCGGGAGTTTTGCCCAGCGCCTCGTTGATTAGTCGTGTCATCTCGATGCTGTTCTTGACGCCGGGGTCCACGACGAACGTGATGATCGGCGTGAAGCGCGTCTTCATGCGCGCGGCCAGCTTTCTTTGTACGAAGCCGGCGGCATGTTTCAGGCCGTGCAGCGTCAAGTTCTGTTCCGCCGCGGTACCCATGATGGACACAAAGATCTTGGCGTGCTGCAAGTCGCCGGACACCTCGGCGCGGGTGACGGTGACCATCTTGACGCGCGGATCGCTCAGCTCAAACAGGATGGTCTCGGCGGCCACCTCGCGGATGACCTCGGCGACCCGTTCCTTGCGAAAGACTTTCATCGCTGCCTCTCTCTTCGCCGCTTGCGGCTTAGCGGTTCTCACCCGCGAAGCCGCAAGCGGCGGATCAAACTTCTATCTCAAAATCGAGGAACTCGGCGACGGGGTGGCCGCGCAGGGCGTTGACGATCTCTTCGAGGGTGGTGCGTACATGACGGACCTCGTTGCCAACCATGGCGACGCCGAGAACGACCATTTGCCGGTGGTCCTGGGCTTCCACCTCGGCGACCGACACGTTCCATGTATTACGGAGGCGGTCCTTGATGCTCTGGACCACCTGCCGCTTGTCCTTCAGGCTGCGCGACGCGCGGACCAGCAGCCGGATACGGAGGGAACCGAGAATCATTTTCGTCGCAGCGTACTTCGCTGTCACGCGGGGGTTGCGGTTGGTTGCAACTTCTCCTCGGGGCTCAGCACCGTCTCCAGGATATGGACCAGGATCCCAATGACTTTGCCAACGTCCTGCAAGTAATACTCCGGCCGATCAATAGTCAGCCGCGTACCGGACAGCCGCAAGAACCGCCAGTTACTGCCACTCGTCACACACCCATACACAGTCGGGACTTCGTTTCCCTCTCGTTCGTTGAAGAGGCGAATCGCTACCATCTCCGCCGCACATTGCCCCAGTCCTGCGATCAAGTCTTCGCGCTTGGCTTCGACAACGGCGACCAGAGGACCACGCAGGTAGAAATACTCGCGCGAGCGCGTGATAACGTAATCGCAGAATCCCGTGAGTCCCCGCTCGCGGTCCACGTCCAACGTGACCCCCGGAAGGACTTTCGCGGCTCCTTTTGTCCGGCGCTGCACTTCGGCGAGGACCGGAGTAATGATATACGTGCTGCGTGCCATTTCCGAGTTGAAGCCGAGCGCAATCGGCGCGAATTCGTCGAGCCAGATTCGCAGGAATTCGCTCGGAACCAGCGGCTCAACCGTCGCGAACAAATCGACATCCCGCTCCTCCTGGAGGTCGAACGTATCGACAGCGCGGCGCAGGTTGAAGTGGCTGAAAGACATAGCTACCCGGCCTCATTCCATTATCTGCCGCACCATTTCTTCCTGCTCTTTATTTTCCGACTGCCTGCTCCTCCTGCCGACCAGGCATCGTCTGTAGCAACGCTCGCAGCACCGCGTTCACCGCGTCCGACTGCTGGAACGCAGCCGCCACCTCGGGGTCCAGCACCACCAACCGTCCGCCCTTCTTCAGGGCCGCGGCGAACCGATTCGGCTTGGCCTGGTGGTAGTCGAACTCGTACTCGGCTCGCAGCTCATCACTCACGGCCCCACCCTCCCATCGGGTTCTCCTCGTGGTTTCGCCGCTCACTCGGGCTTGCGACCCGGGCGCTGATGACCCGGATCTTGGTGCCCCGCTCGGTGAAACTGACCACCAGCAATCGATTCCGTTCCGACTGCCCGACTAGAATCTCTCGCACCTCATCGTCGGAGTGGTCGGGGTCCGGGAAGATCGCGGCCAGCGGGTCTGCGAAAGCGGTTGCCGCCTCCGCGAACGACACCCCATGCTTCCGGAGGCTAGTCTCGGCCTTGGCGTCGTCCCACTCGAACTCCATCACCGCCTCCGTGCCCGGACGGTGCCCACAGACAAAGCAAAGGCCGTTTCATGCCAAACCGGCCAACGGGATGAAACAACTCCTGACACCTTTGTTCTTGCCCAATGATCGTGTGGCGTGGAAACGGTTCCTGACCCTTTTTCTGCTTCCCAGCGACAATTGTCTATCCGCGCCAGCCGTTCTCCCAAGACAGCCCTGTAACTTCAGAGATCCGGCGACGAATATCGCCACGATTGTACCTGTAGTCACCGTCCTCCTTGATGGCGAGAATAGTCCCATCCGGAGCAACATGCCAGTGGTTCGCGTGTTCGTTGCTGGTGTTATCCCACCAAACCATGTAAGTGCCGTCAGAGAGCTCCTTCCTGTGCAAGCCGACCAATGGAGCCGCCTCTCGGGCCCTGCGATTCTTCTCCGTCTCAACTCGCATACACTCGGGGCAGAGGTGTAGCATCCACTCGTGTTCCCGCCCGCAGTTTGCGCACCGGAAGTTCATGTGTAACTCCGCCGTGGCCGAACCGGTGACTCACCTCCGTCGCCGAACGACGCAGTCAAGCGTCCTCGTCCCGGTCAGCGAGTGTCTCCTCCAACTCCCACGGACACTCCTCCGCGAACGTCCCGCGTACCAGTCCCGTCTCCGCAGCGGCTTGCTTTCGGGCTTCCTCATACGCATCAGCGAACACTGCAATGACGTGGTTGTGGAGGGTGCCGCTCTCCAGCAGTTGCCGCAATTCCCGCTGTTGCTCCAGAATCGTCGCCTGCCATGATCCCGACCGGTGGTCCGGTTGATGCTCCCACTTCAGCAGGTGGGCGAGCAGGACGACCAGGCGGCTGAACACCTCGCGCCGGTCCCGCTTGGCCATGTCCGTCAGGAACTCCGCCAGGTTGATCGTGTCGAGCTGATCGAAACAACCGCCCCGCACCAGCTCGGCTGTCTGATCCAGCCAGGCCGTCTCGTCCGCCTCATACAAGGCGGCCAGGGTTTGCGGTGTTCGCTGCACGATCCCGCCCCCTTACGACAGCGTCCTCAGCACCTGCTCCACGCGAACTTTGAATGCCAACAACTCGGTCATCCGGCTTTCTGAAGTTTCGCGGCGAAAACCGAAGGATCGGCGAGGCCAAAGTTATCCAACTCCGTCCGCACCGCAACCAAATGGTACTCGAAAACCTTTTCGCTTTCCGCAAAGGCGGGCAGCATGATCACTGCCCCGGCTTCCTTGTGTTCGTAGACATGGCCCGGCGGATCGTGCTGGGCAGGCCGGTCGGAGAAGCCAAGCGAACGCAAGACCTTATCCAGTTGGCCGTAGGTTACGTCGGTCCGCTTCACGTTACTTCCCCCGCCTCCTGGTGAATCGCCGCCCACTTGAGTTCGCGCATTTTCGCAATCGCCCGACCGTTCACAGCTTTCCCTCTGGGCACACGGATACGAACCCTTTTCGCCCCTTTCTTTGGCTGGCGAGCGCTGTCCCCCTTGAAGTATTCCTGGACCGCACACCAATAGGCGCGCCGGCGGGAGGCATCAAACAGGATCAGGATGACCGGCGTTTTCTCCTTGATCCACAGGTTGTAGTCGCGAATATCCAGGTCAAACAGGTAGTCGGTTCCACTCGCTTCCAGTGTCTCTCTGGCCTTCAATTGGAAGAAAATCGACCCCGGCTCCACGTATCCCCGATCATCGAAAGTGCTCATGATCAGGTCGTATCCGTAGTCGCTTCCGAGTCGTTGGGCAGTGTAGCCCGCTTCCAGGATGAACCCCTCCACATAGTGGACGCTAAGATCGGCAATCACATGTTGCCGGGTACGCTGCTTGCGCGGACCACGAATCGCACCTGCCATAAATCGTCCTGAGCGCACATCGTCCACGTTACGACAACGTCCGCATCACCTGCTCCACGCGGTACGCCTCGATCACGTCGTCCACCTTGATGTCGTCGTAGCCGGCGATCTTGATGCCGCACTCGAAGCTCTCGCGCACCTCGCGCACGTCTTCCTTGAAGCGCTTCAGCGATTCCAGGCTCGCCGTGCGGTCGGCCGGCGGGTAGATCACCATGCCGCTGCGGATGATGCGCACCTTCGCCGAGCGCTCGATCGTGCCCGAGGTGACGTAACAACCCGCGATGGTGCCGATCTTGCTGATCTTGAACGTGTCGCGCACAATCGCCCGGCCGAGATGCACCACCTCTTCGCGCGGCTTGAGCTTGCCTTCGAGAGCCTGGCGCACGTCGTCGGTCAGGTTGTAGATGATGTTGTACTGCCGAATCTGGATGCCGCGCTCGTCGGCCAGAGCCTGAGCGCGCTCGTCAGGAACGACGTTGAAGCCGAGGATCAGCGTATCCTGCGGCGAAGTGAGTGCCAGCCATACGTCGTTTTCCGTGATGGCGCCGATGGCCGCTTCCAGGACGCGAACGCGCACCTCCGGATGAACCAGCTTCTCCAATTCCTTGCGAATGGCCTCGATCGAGCCGCGCGCCTCGGCCTTGAGGATGACCTTCAGCTCGGTGATCTTGGCTTCGCTGAGCGTCTCCAGGCTGATGGCCTTGCGCGGCGCCAGGGCGGCCTCCTGGAGGCGGCGCGTGCGCTTGTCGGCGATGTCGGCGGCCTTGGCCAGGTCATCGACGACCAGGAATGGGTCGTCGGCATTCGGCACTTCGTCCAGGCCGGTGACGCGCACCGGCACGCCCGGACCGGCTTCCGCCAACGGTTTGCCGCGATCGTCGTACATGGCGCGCACACGGCCGGAGGCGTGGCCGCACAGGATCACGTCGCCGCGCTTCAGCGTGCCGTTCTGCACCAGCAGCGTCGCCTGCACGCCCTCGCCCTCGGTCTTGTACGCTTCGAGACAGGTGCCGGTGCCCGGACGGTTCGGGTTGGCCTTCAGCTCGCGGATTTCGGCCACGATGCTGATCGCTTCGAGCAGATCGTCGATGCCCTTGCCGGTTGCTGCACTGGTATACACGAACGGTGTGTCGCCGCCCATGTTGTCGGGCAGCACGTTCATGCTGTAGAGCTGCTGCTCGGTCTTCTTGATATTGGCGTTGGGCAAATCCACCTTGTTCAGGGCGACGATCATCGACACGCCGGCGGCCTTGGCGTGGTTGATCGCCTCCTCGGTCTGCGGCATGACGCCGTCGTCCACGGCCACGACGATGACGGCGATATCCGTCACGTTGGCGCCGCGGGCGCGCATCTTGGTGAACGCCTCGTGGCCGGGCGTGTCGAGGAACGTGATCGGGTGGCCGTTGTGATCGACGCGCCAGGCACGGATGACCTGCGTGATGCCGCCAGCCTCGGTATCGACGACCCGGCTGCCGCGGATGCGGTCCAGCAGCGACGTTTTGCCGTGATCGACGTGGCCCATGATCGTGACGACCGGGGCGCGCGGTATCAGGCTCTCCGGCTCGTCCGGCTTCTGGGCGGAGCCGACCGCCTGCTCCTCGGCGTCGCGCGGCTTCTTGATCTCCAGGTCGATGCCCTGTTCCAGGGCCAGCTCCTCGGCCAGGCCCGTGTCGAGGATGGAGTTGATGGTCACGTCCGGAAAGCGCTCCTTCAGCTTGAACAGAATCTGCCCCTTGCCGATGCCGATGGCCTCGCAGAACGAGCGCACGCTGATCGGCACTTCGATCGGCACCTTGCCCTTGCGCTTCTCGGTGGGCAGCTGCGTCTGCTTGCGCATCTTCTGCTTGATCTTGCGGATGCGCGTCGGCTCGTCTTCGTCGAGGAGGTCGGTGCTGGTCTTGACCTTCAGGGTGCCGTCGCCGTGCGTCTTGCGCTTTTCCTGGCGGGCCTGGCGGTCGGTGTGGCGGGTGGCGCGGCCGGGTAGCTCGCCGGGTTTCTTCGGCCCGCCCTTGACGCCCTTCTTGCCCTTGCCGTCGTCGTCGTCTTCGGTCTCCAGCGGTGCCGGCGAGGCGGTCACGCCCTTGGACGCCTCGCGCTGGTGGTCGAGGATTTTCTGGATGTTGATCGGACCCTGACCCTGCAGCTCGCGCGGGATTTCGCTGAGCTTCTTGACGCCGCCGACGGCCGTGGGCTTCTTCTCCTCCGGCTTGGGCGGCGGCTTCGGCAGACCCGGTTGTTGCGGCGACTGCGTGACGCGATGTGTCGGCGGTCGCGGCGGCTGACGGTGCCGTCCCTCGTTGCGGAGCGCGCCGCCGGGACTCGGGGCAAGGGAGAGTGGCGGGCGCTGGCCGGAGCCGAGACTTGGCACGGCCGTAGGGTTTTGCGTCGGCGCGCGCGGCGGCGCTGCCGCTGGCGGCGTGGGAGGCGGCGGTGCATCGGGAGCCTTCGCGGCCGGCGCCATTTCCGGCTGACGCGGCGGCGGGGCGGCTTCCGGCGCCTTGGCCGGAGTCGGCGGCTGCGGCGCCTTGGGCGCTTCCGGCGGCTTCGCCGCCGGCGCGGGTCC
>JBBQPD010000256.1:0-7634 GCA_038331535.1 Gemmatales bacterium
TGATTTTCACCGAGTTCGCGGAGACCGCTCGCTACCTCCGCGACCAGCTTGCGGAGGCGAAGCTCGACGGCATCGACCAGATCGACAGCGGCACCACGATGGACCGGGGCGAGGTCATCCGCCGCTTCGCCCCGTACTACAACGGCTCGTCCAGCACCGAGCTGGCCGCCGAGGGCAAGAGCGAAACGCGCGTCCTCATCTCAACGGACGTTCTCTCCGAGGGCTTGAACCTTCAGGACGCGACGCGCCTGATCAATTACGACTTGCACTGGAACCCGGTGCGTCTGATGCAGCGCATCGGCCGCGTGGACCGCCGTCTCAACCCGGACGTCGAAAAGAGGTTGCTGGCCGACCACCCGGACCAGGCACCTTTGCGCGGCAAGGTCGCCTACTGGAACTTCCTCCCTCCCGAAGAGTTGAACGTTCTTCTGACCCTGTATGCCAAGGTGTCGCACAAGACCCTGCGTATCTCGAAGACCTTCGGCATTGAGGGCAAGAAACTGTTGCGGCCGGAGGACGACTACGAGGCCCTGAAGGATTTCAATCACCAGTTCGAGGGAGTGCCGACGCCGGCCGAGCAAATGCAGCTGGAGTACGAGAAACTGTTGGCGGACGATCCGGGACTGGCGGAGCGGCTGATGGCTCTGCCGGGTCGCGTGTTTAGCGGCAAGCAGCATCCGACGGCGGGAACGCGCGCCGTCTTCTTCTGTTACGCTCTGCCTGCCGTCGAACACGGCGCCGCGGCCGAGGAACCCGTTCTCCGTCAAGGCTCGCTGTTTGCCCCCGCTCCCGCCGAACCTGCCGTGCGGCAAGGGGAGTTCGCCTGGACCGAAGCCGCCGGCCGGACGGCATGGTATCTGTACGATCTGGCGACGGGTCAGATACTGGAAGATCCTGCGAAGATCGTCGAAGTGATCCGCTGCACGCCGGAAACACCGCGGCATTGTACGGTGGCAACGGAGATGCTCTCGGATGTGCGGGCCAAGGTGGAGCGGCACATCAAGAACACGTATTTGAAGAGCGTACAGGCGCCCATCGGCGTCAAGCCGGTGTTGAAGGCGTGGATGGAGCTGAGCTAATGCACAAGCTAAAGCTTGTGCTACAGCGCTCATGTAGCACAAGCTTTAGCTTGTGCCGCCAGGAGATGTGTCATGGGCAACCTAAACTACAAGCCTCACTACCGCCGAAACCTACCGCACATTCAGCCGCCCTCTGCCACGCTTTTCGTCACCTTCCGTTTGGCCGGCTCTCTCCCGCGTGCCGCGCTGGATGAGCTTGCCCGACTCAAGGCCCAACTTGACAAGGAACTCATTTCGCTCCGGGGAGCGGAGGAGCAGAAACAACTTCAGCAGCAGTTCCAGCGCCAGCAATTTGTCCGCCTCGAAAAGTACCTGGACGACGCCGGGACCGGACCGACCTGGCTTCGCCAAGCGCCGATCGCGCAGCTGGTTGCCGACGGCATGCGTCGGCGGGACGCTGTCGCCTACCAACTGGAAGCGTACTGCGTGATGCCCAATCACGTACACACTGTATTTACGCCGTTGCCGGTGACGCCGACTGACACCAGTCGCTATCACTCGCTGGCGTCCATCATGCAGGCGCTCAAGGGCGGCACGGCCTACGAAGCGAATCGCCTGCTTGGCCGCACCGGCCAGTTCTGGGAACACGAAAGTTATGACCACTACGTCCGAGACGAGAAAGAACTCGAACGTATCATTCTGTATGTGTTGGGCAATCCGGTGAAAGCCGGACTGACCACGGATTGGCAATCTTGGCCGTGGAGTTACTGCCGCACGCCTTTGTAGCACAAGCTTTAGCTTGTGCTACAACGCGCACGGTGGAGGGTATCCGCGAATGGCCGCGCCCAAAGACATCGAACTCGCCGTCCAGAAGGTCGCCGACCAGGAGACCCTCATCCGGCACCTCCTCGTCGGCGCCCTGGAGTGGGAAATTCCCGACGGCGTGCAGCGCATCGACGACATCTCGCTGCTGTGGTCGGAGGACGAATTGCGCGCCCGCGGCCTGGCGCGGAAGCTGCTCGACGGACAGGCGTGGCAGGTGCAGGCGCTGCGGCACGGACAGCCGTGGGGCATCTTTCTGCTTCAGTTCGCGCGCAACGACCACTTCACCGCGCGTGGCGGCCTGCACGGCGCGACCGGAACGCTGCGCCAGGTTCTGCGCGGACTCGTGCCGTCCCGCCGCCATGATTCCGGGCTGCCCGCGTGGCAGTGCGAAAACCTGCTCTTCCTCTGCACCCACGACTACACGCAATTCCGCTTCGCCTACTTCAAAGCGCCGAAGGACGCCAAGCAGCTCGCGCCGCTGGCCACCTTCGGCTGGAATCGCGGCGATACGCACCTGCGTACCCTCTGTGAATACAACCTGCCGGCGCTGGCCTTCCCCGACGACCGCGGCAGCGATGCCAACGCCTGGGTTCGCCAATGGGCCGGCGCCTTCGACGTCGAAGCGGTGACCAAACGCTTCTTCGCCGAGTATCGGGCGCTGTTCGAGCACGTCGAGTCCAGTGTCCGCGGCGTGCCGACCGGCGAGCCGCGGCGGCTATACACGCAACGGCTCTTCAACCGGCTCATGTTTCTCTACTTCATCCAGCGCAAGGGCTGGCTGTCGTTTCAGGGCGAGACCAACTATTTGCGTACCCTGTTTCGTGCGGCACAGGCGGCGAAGGAGGACTTTCTTAACGAACGGCTCTACTGGACGTTCTTCCACGGGCTGAACACGGTGGGCGAAGAGAAAGCCGTTCACTCGCACGACTGGCTGAAGGAGCGGCGCGGCGACGTGCCGTTTTTGAACGGTGGGCTGTTCGACCTTGAAGACGACTACGACGTGCAAGACCGGGTGAAAATCCCTAATGACGCCTTCGCCGCCGTCCTCGATCTCTTCGAGCGCTACAACTTCACCGTCACCGAGTCCACGCCGCTCGACCTCGAAGTGGCCGTCGATCCGGAAATGCTCGGCAAGGTGTTCGAGGAGCTGGTGACGGGACGGCACGAATCGGGCAGCTACTACACGCCGCGCCCCGTTGTCGCGTTCATGTGCCGCGAGGCGCTCAAGCACTATCTCACGGCACAAGCTAAAGCTTGTGCTACAGAAGATCTTTGTAGCACAAGCTTTAGCTTGTGCGAGGCCGCCGTCGCGCGCTTCGTCGATGACAGCGACCCGTCGAAGCTGCCCGACCCGGAAACCGTTCTGGACGCCCTCAAGCGCGTCAAGGTGTGCGATCCCGCCTGCGGCAGCGGCGCGTACCTGCTCGGCATGATGCAGGAGTTGTTGCGACTGCGCGACGCGCTCTTCGCCACACGCGGCCTGGATGACGTGACCATCTATCGCCGCAAGCTGGACATCATCGAGAACAACCTTTACGGCGTGGACCTCGATCCGTTCGCGGTGAACATCGCCAAGTTGCGCCTGTGGCTGAGCCTCGCCATTGATTTCGTCGGCGCGAAGCCGCCGCCGTTGCCGAACCTCGATTTCAAGATCGAATGCGGCGACAGCCTGACCGCGCCCGATCCGCAAGAGCTTCCCGACCTGTTCCGCGCCCTGCTGGTGGCCACGGCGGACGAATTGGCCGAGCTGAAAGGTCAGTTCCTGCAAACCTCTGGCGCCACCAAGAAGAAGCTCGCCGCGCGGATCAAGGCGAAGGAAGCCGAGCTGCGCGCCAGCCTGAGCGACGACGGCACTGCACAAGCTAAAGCTTGTGCTACAGACCGCGCTGTAGCACAAGCTTTAGCTTGTGCGGTGGACTGGCGTGTGGCGTTCGCCGAGGTGTTCAAGAACGGCGGCTTCGACGTGGTTCTCGCCAACCCCCCCTACGTTCGCATGGAGCTTTTCAAGGAATCCAAGCCGATCCTGCGGCGAAACTATCCGCTCGTCTTTGACGGCTCGGCCGACCTCTACGTTTACTTCTATGCGCGTGCCCAACAACTGCTTCGGCCGGGCGGCTCGGCCTGTTTCATTTCTTCCAACAAGTGGATGAAGGCCGGCTACGGCGAGCCGCTGCGCCGCTTCTTCGCCCGCTCGGCCTGGGTGGAACTGGTCGTGGATTTCGGCCATGCCAAGCAAATCTTCCAGGAAGCCGACGTCTTTCCGTCGATCCTGCTGGTACGCAGGCCGGGAAAAGAGACGCCGCCGCCGACCGCGCACGTCTGCGCCATTCCCCGCGATAACTTGCGACTCGATGACCTGACGCGGCAGGTCAAGCACGATGGGTTCACGGTGCCGCGCGACCGGCTTGGTGCGGATGCCTGGACGTTGGAGTCGCCGGGAGTCGTGGCGCTGTTGGAGAAGATTCGCAAGGCACGGATCGCGTTGAGCGAATTTGTTAGGAACGTGCCAATATACGGAATCAAAACAGGCTTCAACGATGCCTTTTTGATCGACAGTGTGACAAAAGAACGACTTGTGGAAGCGGACCCAAGGTCAATCAGCCTTTTTCGGCCATATCTCCGTGGGCAAGATATCGACCGTTGGCAGTGCGAATGGGCAGGCCAGTGGTTGATTCGTATGGATTCGAGCAATAACAACGTATGGCCATGGTCGAACGCAGGACAACGAGCAGAAAGTGTATTCAAAAAGACATATCCGGCGCTTCACGAACACTTCCGGCAATATCAACAGCAGCTATCGGATCGGAAGAACCAAGTGCGATTCTGGTGGGAGCTATCCGGCACATCGCACTTGAGTTTCTACGACAATCCAAAAGTGATGTATCAGGAAATCCAGTTTCACCCCTGCTATTTGATGGATCGATCAGGGATGCTCGCCAATAACAAGGTCTTTATTATTCCGAGCGACGACTTGTATCTTCTGGGTGTACTAAATTCGCCCCTGATGTGGTGGCACAACTGGCGCTATCTTCCACACATGAAAGATGAGGCGCTCACACCAGCAGGTTTCTTGATGGCAAACCTGCCTATTGCAAAACCTAAGGATGAAACACGCCAAGCGGCGAATACCGCAGTCCAACGCCTGCTCGATGTAACTGCCGAAGGTCTGAAAGGGCGGCGAGCGCTCCTGGATCGGCTAAAAGCGGACTTCGCCGTCGAAAAGCCAAGCCAAAAGTTGCAGGACATGGCAGCCCTCAATGCGGACACGCTGACGGCCGAAGTGCAAAAGGCCGTTGGCAAGAAGAAGCCGTTGAGTGCCGCGCAGGTGAAAGCGCTTCAGGCGGAACACGCGCGGCAGATCACGCCTCTGCAAAAGCTGGCGGCGGAGGCGCGGCAACTGGAGCGGCGTGTCTCTGACCTGGTGAACGCGGCCTACGGACTGACGCCCGAGGAAGTCGCGCTGATGTGGCAGACCGCGCCGCCGCGCATGCCGGGCGAACCGCCGGAGGTATAATGCACGGGTACTCATCCATTCCGTGATGTGGGTCCATGCCGCTGTCCACCCGCCATCCGGCGTAAAGAGGTCTATGGTGCCTAGAATCTCGAAAACCAGGTCGGTACAGGTGTTCATCGACCGGATGGTCAAACGGATCGTGAAGCGCTTTCAGCCGGAGCAGGTCATCCTGTTCGGCTCCTACGCGCGCGGCGAGGCTGGCCCGGATAGCGACGTGGATCTGTTGGTCGTGATGGAATTCGAGGGGGCCGCCCGCGACAAAGGACTGGAAATCCTGCAGGCGCTTCATGACCGCCTCGTCCCCGTGGACGTGATCGTCACCAGCCCCGAGGACTTCGCCTGGCGAAAGGACGTTGTCGGCACGATCGAATGGCCGGCGGCGCGGGAAGGGAAGGTGCTCTATGCCCACTTCCGAGAACGTCATCCGCGTGATCCGCGCCTGGCTCGTCAAGGCGGACAATGACCTGACGACTGCGTCCCACACGCTCACCCTGGGCACGAACTGCCCGACCGATACGGTTTGCTTTCACGCCCAGCAATGAGTCGAGAAGTACATCAAAGCGCTGCTCGTGTTCCGGGGGACATCCTTCCCGAAGACGCACGACATTCTCGTACTGCGGGCATTGCTGCCGCCGAAGCTTCGCCCCCAGTTGGACAGCGAGGTCCAGGATCGACTGACGCGCTATGCCACTGTCCTGCGGTATCCCGAGTCAGGGCCGGAAGTCTCTTTGGCGGAAGCGCGCAAAGCCGTGGCGGTGGCACGACGAGTTCGCAAAGAAGTGCGAAAACAACTACCCCGAGCGGCGCTGCGTCGGGCGCGGAAGTGACGTGGTTGGCAAGCGGTCGATAACTTCCTCTGGGCACTGCAGCGGTTATATCAGACGGTGAGCACGCCGGGCGACCCGCCCGGCGCGTGACGGCCGCAAGGCTATGCCGTGGTTTCCGATTGTAGGGCAAGCTTTAGCTTGCCTCCATGCGGGCAAGCTAAAGCTTGCCCTACAATAGAATGAGCGGGAGTCGTCGGCCCCTCTCCTTCTGAGCTGGCAGTCATGGGACAAAGCAGATACCTCATCGGCATCGACCTAGGCACGACGAATAGCGCCCTCGCTTACATCGATACCCGCAACGCGCCGCGCGCCGGTCCGGTGCCGATCAAGCCGTTTCCCGTGCCGCAGCTCGTCAACGCCGGCGAGGTCAAGGACCGCTCTCTTCTCCCGTCCTTTCTCTATCTGCCGGGGCCGCACGATTTGCCTCCGGGCGCCGCGGCGCTGCCGTGGGACGCCGGCCGTTCCTTCATCGTCGGCGAATTCGCACGCAATCACGGCGGCAAGGTGCCGGGCCGGCTCGTCACCTCCGCGAAGTCGTGGCTGTGTCACAGCGGCGTCGATCGCTCCGCCGGACTACTGCCCTGGAGCGCGCCCCCTGATGTGCCGCGCGTGTCGCCGGTCGAGGCGTCGGCTCGCTATCTGCGCCATCTCGTCGAGGCGTGGAACTTCGTCATGGCGAAGGATCGGCCGGAAGATCGCCTGGAGAAACAGGCCGTCGTTCTGACCGTGCCCGCGTCGTTCGACGACGTGGCGCGCACGCTGACCGTCGAAGCGGCGACGAAGGCGGGGCTGGAAAACGTCGTGCTGCTTGAGGAGCCGCAGGCCGCGTTCTACTGCTGGCTGGCGACGCATGCCGCGCGCGAGGTGTCGTCGCTCAGGCCGGGCGCTCGTTGTCTTGTCGTCGACGTCGGCGGCGGCACCAGCGACTTCAGTCTGATCGAGGCGGTTGAGGAAAAGGGCGAACTCGGCTTCGTGCGCCAGGCCGTCGGCGATCACCTGCTGCTCGGCGGCGACAACATGGATCTGGCGCTGGCGAAGTACGTCGAGACGAAGCTGCCCGGCGCCGGCCGGCTCGATGCGGCGCAGTACGGCTTGCTGACGCAAGCATGCCGCAACGCCAAGGAAATGCTGCTCAGCCCGACGCCGCCGCCGAGTCATACGGTGACGGTGGTCGGTCGCGGCCGGGCGGTCATTGGCGGCACGCTGCACGCGCCGCTGACGCCGGACGACGTGCGCCGGGTGATCTTCGACGGCTTCTTTCCCGTGGTGGCGGCCGACGCCGAGCCGCAGCGCGGGGCGCGCTCCGGCCTGCACGAAATGGGCCTGCCCTACGTCAGCGACCCTGCCGTGACGCGTCATCTCGCGGCTTTCCTCAAACAACAAATGGCGAGCGGGGGGCGTCAGCCCCCTGTTGAGTCGCAACAGGGGGTTGACACCCCCCGCTCGCCG
>JBBQPD010000257.1:0-7623 GCA_038331535.1 Gemmatales bacterium
TCTTCGCCTCGGCCAGGACGCGCTCGAAGGCGTCGTAGTCGGCGGGTTTGTGCAGGAAGGCACGGCGAGCGTTGCCACGGTTGAGGACGTGGTAGACCAGGCCGGGTTCAGCGATGCGTAGGTTGCGTCCCATGAGCGAAACAGTACCGCAGCGGTAAAGCAGGGGGCAAGGAAAAAGAGGGCTTTGGAAGAAGGAAAGTTGTAACTGCTTTACTCGGTTACCTTTACGGAAACGGTGCCTGACACCTTTTCCGGGTCAGTTGTCGGTTTATAGTTGCGTTCACTCGAAAACCCTTGGTGTTGGGGTGAATGGGGAAACGATCTACTCTTCATACACCCCAGAAAACACGAGGGTTTTCGAGTTTTTCAAGAATTCTTGCTTTCAGGCCCTGGAAAGGTTCGCTTATTCAAGGGCTAGCCGCCCGGCTCCGGCTGAGGGCGAGTATCCTTACTCATGGGAGGTGTCACGGCCGTGGTGCCGATTGGTCCTCGGGCGGAATCACGAATGTGTGGTGGAGCGAGTTTTTCTGGAAGCCCAGGACTTCGGGGAAGCGCGGGCCGCGCAGGAGCTGCACGTCGAAGATTTCCTCGACTGCCGTCTGGAACTCCAGGAAGGCGACGACCCCGCCGCTGCGTAGGTCCACCACCGCGACGCCGCACTTCAATTCTTCCCTGCGCCGGGCCAGGGGGACGCCGTCCATCGCGGAAGTCGGGCGGATCTTCGACAGGCCGATGAAGGCGTAGGGGCCGCACATCGCCAGGCCGCGCGCGAAGCCGGGCACCTCGGCAACCGCCTCCCGCCAGCCCGTGGAGGCGTCGATGAGCGCGAGCCGGCCGGTCCCGGATTCCAGCAGCCACAGCCGGCCCTCGTGCAGGCGGGGCGAGTGCGGCATCGACAGGCTGCGGCTGATCACCTCTCCGCTGCCCACCTCCATCAGGCAGCCGCCCTGGGGCTTGTCGGCCCGCCAACCGCCGGCGGTGTCGGTCTCACCCAGGGCGGTGACGTACTTGGGCCGGCCGTCCACGATTGCCAAGCCGTTCAGGTGGCAGCGGTCCTCGGCGGCCAGGGCGGTGATGAACGGTGGCCGCCAGCGCGGCACGAAGCTGTAGTCGGGGTGTAAGGTACACAGGCAGGAAAAGCGGGTGTTGACGATCCACAAATCCTCGCCGGCCCAGGCGAGTTCGTGGACGCCGATGTCCCCGGTGACGTGGCAGGAGCGCGGCAGGAAGCAGGCGTCGTGCTGGCCCGCCGGCTCGACGCGCGGGGCGATGTCCGGGGCGTTACGAAAGAACCAGAGCTGGTCGCGAGTGCCAATGGTCAGCCGTTGCGCATCCACCGCCAGGCCCATGGGCCGCTCGAACGTGCGCACCAGCATCGACAGTCCACCGGCCGCCGCCCGCGCCACCAGCAGTTTGTTGGCCTGGTAGGTGCTTATCAGTAATGATGCACCCAACTCTGCGAGCAGGGCCGCGAAGCTGTCGGTCTGGGTGTAGTGGAATTCGACGGAGGCCAGCGCCGCTGCAGCCAGGGGATCGACGATACCCAGGCTCGGGAGCGGCAGGGTGGGAATGCCGGGCATGAGGGGCCTCGTTTCATTATAGCAGGCCCTCGGCCTGCCTCGGGCCGCAGGCCAGGCTTTCCAGCCTGGCCTGCGACCGGGGAAAGGGTCTTTGGTCCTGCCTTACGAGATGGCGGTGACCACCTCTCCGGTGCTCGAGTCGTTCACCCTGTCCTTATAGGTGCCCGACTTCCTCGCGAAGAACCAATCCGACCCGGCCTCGCCGAACAAACTGTCGATGGCCGCCTCGTCGAAGACCGTATGAACCGTCTTGCTCGTGAGGAAGGTCAAGCCGTTCAGGCCGCCGCTCAGGCTGCCGTTGAGGTGGTTGACACGGGCGCTGTAGTTGGCATCGGTCCGCGTCCACTCCTTCATGATGGCGTACAGCGCGGTCAGGTTGGCGTCGTAATCGCTATAGCCGCCGATCAGGATGTCGTCGCCGCCGCCGCCGTGGAGCGTGTCGGCGCCGAGGCCGCCGATCAGCAGGTCGCGGCCGCTGCCGCCGGTGAGGGCATCGGTGCCGGTGCCGCCGACCAGCACGTTACTGGCGGTGCTGCCGCCGGCGTCCAGCGTGTCGTTACCGTCGCCGCCGAAGAGAAAGGCCGGCACGGTCAGGCCGCCAGTCAACCGGAGGGTATCGTTCCCGCCGTAGCCGTACACGAGGAGATGGCCGAAGGCAACTCCGCCGGGGGCGGCGATGGTTCCGACCGAGGTGCCGCCGATGCTGAGGGCGATGCCGTTGCCCGTTCCTGGGCTGAGCGCGAGAGTCTCGGCGTTCGCGGTGCCCTCGACGACCAGGGCCTTCAGCGCCGCATTGCCGGGATCGGTCCGGATCGTCACCGAAACGGCGAAGACGGTCACGTACTTGTACGCCGCATTGCCGGTGTAGTCCTCCGCACCGATCCTCACGGTCGCGGTCACCCCGGCGTTGTACGCGCCGCTGGCGGCGTAGGCGTGGTCGACCGTGGCCCCGCTGGGACCGCTGATAGTCTGGTCCACGCTGCCGTCGCCGTTCCAGTCGATGGCGTAGGTGAACACCGCACCCGCAGGCATCCCGCTGGCCCCGAGCGTGAACGTGAGCGTCTGGTTGCGGGCGGCATAGGACGGTCCGGTGATGCTCGCCAGTGGAATGACCCGGACGCCAACTTGACTGGCGGTGATGCTGGAGTTCAGCGTGTCGGTGGCCGTGAGGGATCGCGTGCCGACCGCCCGCAGGGTGGCGCCCAGGGTGGCCGCGCCGTTATCGCCAGCCGCGAAGGTGTAGTTGGCGGGCAGGGTAGCCGACCCGTCCGAACTGGTGAAGTGAACCGTCCCGGTGTAGTTCGTGGCCTGGTTGCCGTAGGCGTCAAAAGCGGTGACGGTGAAGGCGCCCGCCACGCCCGTGGTGAGGGACGAGGGGAAGCCGGCGACGACGAACGTACTCGCCGCAGCCGGGTTGACCACGATGCCGGCCTGGCACCCGAAGACATCCGTCGTCGTCGTGTCCGTGACCGTGAGCGACTGTGTGCCGGCCGTCTTCAAAGCGACGGTGAAGGTGTGCGTGCCGTTGTCGCCGGCCGTGAAGGTGTAGTCGTTGGCGGGGAGGCCGGCGTGGGGATCGCTGCTGCTGAAGTGGACCGTGCCGGTGTAGCCGGTGAGAATGCTGCCGGCGGTGTCCAGGGCGGTCACCGTGATGGTGTGGGCCTCGCCCGCGGTGGCGGGAGAGGGGAAGCTGCTGACGAGCAACGAGTGCCAGATCCCGTCGTTGAGAAGCACCGAGACGCCGTTGGAATTGGCGTTCGCCACCGCCACGTCCGGCAGGCGGTCGCCGTTGAAGTCGCCGACCGCCACGGACAGGGGGAGGACGCCGGCGGCGTAGTTCCGGGCAGGCTGGAAGGTGCCGTTGCCGTTGCCAAGCAGCACACTGACGGTTCCGGCATTCTGGTTGACCGTCACGAGGTCGATTTTGCCGTCGGCGTTGAAGTCGGCCATGGCCACGGATCGAGGCTGCGAGCCGGCGGCATAGTTTTGGGCGGCTCCGAAGGACCCGGTGCCGGTGCCCAGCAGCACGCTGACGTCGTCGCCGTAGAGGTTTGCCGTCACCAAATCGACATGGCCGTCGGCGTTCACGTCTCCCGCAGCCACCGAGTACGGGTAATACCCGGCGCCAAAGGCGACAGAGGGTCCGAAGGTGCCCGTGCCCGTGCCCAGCAGCACATCGACGGTCCCATTATCGGAAGAGGTCGAGGCGAAGTCGAGTATGAGGTCGCCGTTGAAGTCGGCCACGGCCGCGGACGAGTGGGATCCATAGCCGAGGTAGGTGGCGCTCGGTGCCGCGAACGAGCCGGTACCGTTGCCCAGCAGCACGTTCGCCTGGCCATCGTTGTAGCCGGGGGTGCCGGGGGTGCCGGGGTAATAGGTTGAGCCGCCGTAGTAATCCTGGACCCAGTAGCCGGGAGTGCCGGGGGTGGCGGGGTGATAGACGTTCGATGTCACACCGAGGTCGAGCTTGCCGTCGCCGTTGAAGTCGCCCACGGCCACGGACGTCGGACTCGAACCGAGGACAGCGAAGTCGATGTTGCTCGCGGCCCCGAAGGTGCCGTTGCCGTTGCCCAGCAGCACGCTCACGTCACCCGCATTGGCGGTGGCGAGGTCGAGCTTGCCGTCGGCGTTGAAGTCGCCCACCGCCACGGATTGCGGGCCGGTGCCGGTGGCGGAGGTCAGAGCCGGCTGGAACGTGCCGTTGACGTTGCCCAGGAGCACGCTGACGGTGTTGTCGCCGTAGTTCACCGTCGCCAGGTCGAGCTGGCCATCGTTGTTGAAGTCGGCCGTCACAACGGCTTGAGGGTTTATGCCGACGGGGAAACTCGCCACCGGGCTGAGGCTGAGAAGGCAGCGGTCTTCCAGGACTTCGAGGTTTAGCCGATGCGACGCGGCTCGAAGCGAGCCCCGTCGCCCGTGCTTGCGGTGGCCCCCGCCCGGTGCGAGGGCGGATCGAAGGTTCTGCAGCCAACTGGTGAATGACATGGTCCGTTCTCCCTTTCCAGGTTGGTCTGCGATACAATGGCTGGACATCGTTCCCGGCGCGCAAACCGAGCGCCGGGGCGGTGCCGGGCCGGTGAGGGGCTTGCTTGGCGGTAAGGACCCCACCGGCCGCTTTTGTCGAATCCGCAGGACGGTTTTGCAAACCGTCCTACTTTTTGCTCTCCTTCGCAGCCATCAATTCCCGCGCCTCGGCGCGGAAGTCCCAGATGGCCTGCCCAGTCACGTCGCCTGGACGAGCGCGCCACGCGCTGTCGATTTGCTTGTCCGCCTGTTCGTACCGGCGGCGGGCTTCCGCCTTGTGATGATCCCGTTCCTTCTCGGGCAGGCCTTCTTGGGCGGCGAGCTTGGCGTGAGCCAGGGCCAGGACGATCCATTGACCCGCGTCGCCCGTGCCTCCCTTCTGCAGCTTGCACGACTTCTCCAGCGCTTCGATGCTGGCCCGCCAGTCTCCGATCCGGTACTGGGCCCACCCCAGATATTGCCAGGTCCCCTCCGACTGCGGATCGAGTTTGACGGCCTCCTGAACTGCCTCGAGCGCCCGTTTCGGATCGCGGCGCTTCGGGTCCGGGCTGTTGACCGAGTCCCAACCCTTCTGCGTCAGGGCAAAGCCGAGCTTTCTGTAAGCTTTGGCGTGTTTCAGGTCGATACTCATGGCCGTGCGAAAGCAGTCGATGGCCTTGTCGTACTCTTTGAGTCCGTCGCACAGGAGGACACCGAAGTTGAAGTACACCCTGGCGTCCTTCAGGCCGAGTTCGATGGCCGTGCGATAGTGGAAGACGGCCTCCTCCAGCTTGTTCTGGTCTCGCTGGGCTATGCCCTGGTTATGAAGGGCGAAGCCGAGGCCGTAGTGGGCGCCGGACTGTTTCCGATCGAGTTCGATGGCCCTGCGATAGTGAGTGATGGCTTCGTCCACGTGCCCTTGCCGGTGCAGGGTGAAGCCGAGGCCGTAGTGGGCTTGAGCGTACATGCGGTCGAGTTCGGCGGGGTTAAGGCAACAGTGGGCTGCGGCGTCTGCCGGCGTAATATCGAGGGCCCGGCGGTACGAGGCGACAGCGGCGTCCCACTTCTCCTGGGAATTCAGGAGGTTGCCGAGGCCCTTGTGGGCCATGAAGCATTTCGGGTCCAGGTCGATGGCTTTGTGAAAGCTGACGGCAGCGTCGTCCAACTTGTTTTGGGCGGAGAGGTCGACGCCGAGGTTGACGTGGGCGAGAGCGTACGTCGGTTTGAGGGCGATGGCCTGGCGATTAGCCTCGCCAGAGGCCTCCCAGTTCCCCTGGGCAGAAAGAGCGATGCCGAGGTTGTAGTGCGCCTGGGCTAGTTTCGGGTCGAGAGCGATGGCCTTGCGATAGCAGGTGATGGCCTCGTCCAGTTGCTTCTGGGCGGCCAGAGCATTGCCGAGATTACAGTGGGAGATAGCTGAATTCGGACGGAGTGACACGGCCGCCGTATTGAACCGAATCGCCCGTGCGTACTCCCAGCGCTTCCCCAGTTCAACGCCCAGTTCAAAATTGAGCGGAAAATCTCCTGGGAAGGCGAATCGGGCGTCCAGCAAAAGCCGGAGGGCGAAGTCCGAGAGCTTCACTCGCCCGAGGGTGACGGCCATGAGGACGAGCGTGGCCGGGTTGTGCGCCCGGACGTTGATCGACTCGGCGAGCCGGCGCAGCTCGTCCTGCACCTCGGAGACCGGCCGCCCCCAGGTGGACCGCAGCCGGTCCCGCAGCGGCTCCTGATCGATGCCGCGCGCGACGGCCACCAGCCGCTTCCAGCCGCCCGCATCCTGTTCGGCAACCGCGCGCCGGGCGAAAACCCAATCGTCCAGCGCCGCGGCCAAGGGGATGGCGAGTGCCGGGCGGGCTTTAAGCCGGTCTATCGATGCCTCGATGGCCAACGCCTCGACATCAACGCCGTAGTTGCGGAAGGCCAGGGCGTAGTTCCGGTCCGCCTCGGCATTGTTGAACGTCTCTCCGACGGCCGTCGCTCTCTCCATGCGGATCTGCTCCAGCCGGTCGATGAACTCGAGGTCCTTCAGCCGCTGGCCAACCTGCTCTGCGGTTTCTGCGTCGGCCTCGCCTCCGCTCACGGCCGCCTCGGCCCGCCGCGCCGCCGCCAGGGCCTCAGGCCACTTCTGCTCGCCCTCCAGACGGTCCACCTCGGCAAAGACCGACTCGACCTGCCCGCCCACCTTCGCCTGTCGGGCCGCCTGCTGCTGGGCTGCTTCCGCCTCTCGCGCTGACCGGTCGCGCATCGTCCAGCCAACGCCGCTGCCGAGCAGCATCAGGAAGAACAGCACCAAGGCAGCCACTGTCAGGCCGCCCTTGTTCCGCCGCACGAACTTCTTGAGGCGATAGATGGTCGAAGGCGGATACGCCTGTACCGGCTCGTCGGCAAGGTAGCGCTGGAGATCCTGGGCGAAGCCATTGGCTGTCTCGTAGCGGCGGTTGCGGTCCTTCTCCAGCGTCTTCATCACGATCCAGTCCAGTTCGCCACGCACCAGCTTCGTCAGCTTGGCCGGCTCCGTGTGGCGATTGGCAGAGATCGACGCCAGCGCCTCGCCCGAGTCGCTCAACCGCGTGCTCGGCTTGGGCGGCTCCTCCTCCTTGATCATGCGGAGAATCTCGGCGTAGGCTGCTTCCTTCATCCTCTTGTGGGTTAGCGGGGTGCTGCCCGTCAGCAATTCGTACAGCAAGACGCCCAGTGAGTAGATGTCGCTGCGGGTATCGACGCCCAAGGCGCTCATCTCCGCCTGCTCCGGGCTCATGTACTCCAGCGTGCCGACCATGGTGCCGTACTGCGTGAACAGGGTCCGCTCGGTCAGCTTTTGCTCGGTCGCCTTGGCCACGCCGAAGTCGATCACCTTGGGTACCGGCTTGCCGTCGTAGAGCGTGACCATGACGTTGGACGGCTTGATGTCGCGGTGAATGATCCCCCTCTGGTGCGCGTGCTGGATCGCCTGGCAGACCGGCACGAACAGTTCCAGCCGCTGGCGCGGCGTGAGGTGGTTGTCGTCGCAGTACTTGGTGATGGGTACGCCGTGGACCAG
>JBBQPD010000258.1:0-7611 GCA_038331535.1 Gemmatales bacterium
GTTGAGATCGGTCGATCCGAGGCGTGCTTTCTTCAAGCGGTTTTGAGAGACCTCGACCATGAGGATTTTTTCGCCACCGATCAGTTGCGGGACTTCGTCCTTACACCAGAAATGAGAGTGGATGCGCATGTCGCCGCGCGCGTCGTATCTCAACGAAGCGTTCCCGCGTTGGACCGAGTAAATATCTTCCCCGATGGTGCCTTTTTTGTGGGCGATCACGGCCATCTGAAACCAGGCGAAATCGCGCTCCAATGTTTTCCGGGCATCCGCGTCCTCATGATAGCCCCAGAAGACGCCGACATTCCCGCTCCAGGGCGCCTGGGAAATACCGGCTTCGAGAGTGAAGCTTGAACGGGAGGTCGTCCCGGTAATGAAGAGGAGCGTATCCGGCCCTTTGACCTCCAGGTGTTCCTGCCCCTGATCCCAGTGCCACTTCCGGGGATCCTCGCCGTCGCAACCGACCGGCACCGGCAGCCGATCGAGCAAACGGTGATTCAAATGAGACGCCAACTCATCGAGCGCGCGGGGACTGTTGGAAAGCGGCGGAATGATTGGGAGACGTGACGTTGTCGGCGTCGTCGGCTCCTTCCCATTCAACATGAACCAGGCAAGCCCGCAGGCCAACGCCGCCAGTACGCAAGCCGAAAGCGCGATCCACAACCGTTTGCGTCGCCCAGACCCAGGGGTCGTCTCGACCGGGGTCTTGGATTCGGCGGGGGCGCACGGCGTTGCCACGTAAGGCCGAGTCAGCCGGCTGAGCTGGTCGGGTAAAGGCCACGACAAGGGCCGCACGGCCGTGGCGGCGTCGTCCTGACCCCGTTCCAACAGCTGCAAGGGCTGGCTGCAGGCGGCGAAAGGCGTCAGCGTCTCGGCCACTTCGCGTGCCGACGCATAGCGCCCCGCGGGATCTTTCGCCGTCATCCGCAACAGCACCTCCCCCAGCTTCGGGGGAATCGAATGGAACTCCTCGACGGCCGTCAGCGGAATGTGGCTGTGCGCGTAGAGTTTCTTTGGCACGCTGTCGAACGACGGGCCGCTGAAGGGCGCTCGCCCGGTCAGCAGCCGAAAGAGCGTGCAGCCGAGACCGTAGACGTCCGCCCGCGCATCGACGACGACTCCCCCTCCCGCCTGCTCCGGGGCCATGTAGTCGTAGGTGCCAACCGCCAAGCCCTCCGGCGTCCGCTCCGAATCGCCGGTCCTGGCTTCGGTGAGGAGTGCCAGGCCCAGGTCCAGAACCTTCACAAGTCCCGCCGTGGTCAGCATGAGATTGGAGGGCTTGATGTCGCGGTGTACCAGGGTCTTGTGGATATGTTCCAACCCGAGGGCAGCCTGGCGCGCCAGCTCACAGGCGTCGGCGGTCAGCAGCTGCCGTTTCTCGTTCACCAGGTGGGAGAGGTTCATCCCGTCCAGGTATTCCATGAACAGGTAGAAGACGCCGTTCTTTTCTCCCGCGTCGGCGGCCCGCACCACGTTGGGGTGATCCATGCCGCCAACCAACTCCATTTCCCGAAGGAAGCGACTCACCAAACCGGGGTTGTTGACGAGGTCCACCCGTAAGGTCTTGATGGCGACGAAGCGTTTGAGATTGAGGTGATAACCCTTGAAGACCGTGCCCATGCCCCCTTCGCCGAGCACGCCGAGAATCTGGTAGCGCTCGAACAAGACCGGAAACTCACTGGCGCCCGGTCGCCACATGGTCGTCGGCAAGGTGGAGGGAGGAGATTCAGTCATGGGACTCTCCCGGAAGCGACACCTGGCCCTGTGACAAGCCCGATTCCGAAAACGTGTCCCGTCGCTGGGGAAGCTGCTCAGTAATGGTGTAGTAATTGTCCGAACGAACGGCCGGACGCACATGATCGTTTCCGCTTCCCAGCCAAGCTACGAAGGCGCGTGCCTCTCGCCCGTTTTGAGTGGAGTCACCCTCTGCCTCGTTTCGGGCAGGCCGATTCGTTTCATCGTTTCATCGGTCGCTGGGTCAGAACCTCTCGATTTCCCTGGTTTTCGGCGAACGGTGCATTCGAGCGGAACAGGAAAAGCCTGTGTGAAATGAAACGCACTCTTCCCACCCGATCGCGCTGCCTATTCATGAGGCAGTGCCCCCTCGTTCCCAAGCTCCGAGCTTGGGAACGAGGAATCAAGACGTGAGGACTCCCCGAATCCGTATTGACTGGCTCAGAACAATTCGTATGAGGAGTCCTTCGCGTGCAAACAGGTTCGGACAGCCTCCGCGGGGTAGCGCCCGGCGGGGAAGGAATCCGTTCCGACTTTCTCGGTTCGGGCAGCCTGCCGAGCGGAGAGAGTCGAGATTTCGGATCAACCAGGGCAGATGGGGGTCTGTACCCGGTGTCAGGGGGAACCGCCGTGCCCGCTCAAGGGGCCGGGGTGGGGGATGACGGTTCGTCGATACTGATGGAAGGAGTTCCCGTCATGGCTTTTGAAGGCATCCGCTCTACTAAGGACAGCCGGGTTGCACTTTCGTGCGTCGGACGACGGTCGGCGCGCTGGGCAGCCGTCGTAGCCTTGTGCGCCACGATCGCCGGCGTAGTACCGTCGGCCACAGCACAGCCGGAGTTGCCGAAGCCCGCGCTATTGCCCAAGGCGGACGAAGTGCCTGCTCCGGGCGTGCCGGACCGCGTGCCGATTGCACCGTCCAAAAACATTCCTGGTTTTGGCCCTGAGCAAATCCGGCTGCCGCGCCTGGCGAGCGATCCGACGTTGGGGCAAACTCCCGTGCCGACGGCCGAGACCAAGGCCAAGATTCAACGCTACATCGAAAACGTGCTCGACCCCGAGACCACGCTGGACGTGATTATCGGCCAGCCGCGCGTTATCAACCTGAAGACGGTGCCACGGCGGGTCCAGATCGGCGACGAGGCGATCGCTCTCTACAACCTGCCCTCGCCCACGGAATTGATGCTTCAGGGTAGCTCGGTCGGCACGACGACGCTGTACCTGTGGTTCCCCGATCCCAAAGACGCGAAGAAGCTGGAAACGCTCTCGTACCTCGTCCGCGTCATCCCCGACCCCGAGGCCAAGCTGCGTCTGGAGCGCTCGTTCAAGGCGCTGGCCGAGGAAATCAATCGACTGTTTCCCAACAGCATGATCGACATCCACCTGGTCGGCGACAAAGTCGTCGTCGTCGGCCGCACGCACGACGTCGAGGAGGGGACGCAGATCATGCGCATCGTCCGCTCCAACCTGCCGGGCGGCACGGCGGCCCGCATCCCGGTCGAGCCGGCGAAGTTGATCCCCGACCGGACGCCAGCGTGGCCGGAAGGTGCGAAACCCCCAGCCACCGAGGATTTCCAGAATGCGGGCGGTCCCAACGTCATCAACATGCTTCAGGTGACCGGGGAGCAGCAGGTCAAGCTGCACGTCGTCGTCGCCGAGGTCAACCGCACGGCGGCACGAAGCATCGGCCTGAACTTCTCGGTGACCAATAACCGCGGCGTGACCGTGTTCAGCAACAACACCGGCGGCCTCCTGGGGAACAACGGTAACAACGGTGGCGTCGGCGCGGGCGTCGGCAATTTCGGCGGCCTCATGAACTCCACGGCCAACATCCTGGCCGTCCTCGACGGCGGCCAGATCCCGCTCGCCATCGAGGCCCTGCGTAATGTCAACTTCGCTCGGTCCTATGCCGAGCCGATCCTGACGACGCTCAACGGCCAGACCGCGACCTTTCAGGCCGGCGGACAGTTCCCCGTCCCGGTCGTCACCGGCCAGACGGCTAACGGCCTTGAAGGCGTCTCGTTCATTCCCTTCGGCGTGCAACTGTCCTTTACGCCCTACGTCACGGACAAGGACCGCATTCGCCTCAATATCAACGCCAACGTCAGCGACCGCGACGTGTCTACGGGCGCCGTCATCGCCGGAGCCAGCGTCTCCGGATTGACCACGCGCAATTTCACCACGACCGTCGAATTGCGCGACGGCGAGACGCTGGCAGTCGCCGGCCTCATTCAGTCGAACCTCGGCTCGGATAGTGCGACCATACCGTTTTTCGGCGACATCCCGTTCCTCGGCAACCTGACCGGCCGCCGCCACACCTCGGCGGGCGAGCAGGAGTTGGTGATCCTGATTCAGCCCGAGCTGGTCCACCCGCTACCGCCCGGCGCCAAGGTAGCCTTGCCCGGCAGCGACTTGTTCGAGGCCAACGACGTCGAGTTTTATCTGATGGGCCGCATCGAGAGCCACATCCCGGTCGATTACCGCAGCCCGATCCGCGACGACCTCAGCCGCATCCTCCAGTATTACCGCCTGGAGCGCAAGTACCTGGCGGGGCCGACCGGCTACTCCGAAGACACGGGAGAGTAAGTCGAACCAGGTTGGACGAGCCGCGACCGTAAGGGAGCGGTTTGCCACACTCACGGTCGCGGCTCGTTGACAAACTTTAGGCGTGGACAGCAGCACGGGGGATCGGACGATGCGACGGCGATTTAGGTGGATCGTGACGGCCGGGCTGGCTTTGGCTCCCGCGACGGGATGTATTCCGGGCTTCCTGGATTCGTCGGCGAAGAAGCCGACGATGACGGAGTCGCCCACGTCGCCGCGGGCGGAGCGCGAACTGCCGGCCAATGATCGGGCCGAAATCTTCCTGGCGACGGCGCGTGAGCTGGAGAAGAAGGGCGACGGCCGCCGCGCCGTCGCCTGCTACGAACGAGCGAAAACTCTCAACCCGGACGTCTCCGATCAAATCGCGCGACACCTGGCCGTGCTCTACGACAAGACCGAAGAACCGGGTAAGGCGCTCATCGAGTTCCAGCGCGCCGTGAAAAACTCGCCCAAAGACCCCGATCTGCTGAACGACCTGGGCTACCACTGGTACAACTGCGGCAACTGGCTGGAGGCGGAGGTCCACTTCCGCGAGGCTCTGGCCGCCGACTCGAAGCACGCCCGCGCACGCATGAATCTCGGCCTGGCACTCGCTCAGCAAGGGCGCGAGCAGGAGGCTCTCGACTCCTTCCGCCTGGTAATCGGTCCGGCTGAGGCGCAGTCGAATCTCGGCTTCGTGCTGCTGACGCAGGGCAAGCGCGAGCAAGCGCGCACGGCCTATAACCGGGCACTGACGCTGGACCCCAGTTGCAAGCTCGCCCAGGCGGCGCTGGCCAAACTCGACAAGGCCCCTGCCGACGCCGAGCCGGTGCGCGAACTTGCTCCACCCCCGGCCGCCGAAGCGGCGACGCCCTGACGGCAGAGTTAAATCGTCACACCGCCGTCGCGGCGGGAATGAGTCATGGAGGACGTGCCGTGAATGCCCAAAAAGGGTCGCGCCTGCAGCGCAAAGAAATGAGCTGGCGACGCCGTATCGCGGGCCTCGTCCTCGGAGCGTCCTGTGTTCTGACGACAGCGGTTCGGGCGCAGACCTTGCCGCCAGAGAACGCGCCCGTCGGGGTAGAGACGTTCTACGGCTTGAAGAAAGTGCAGGCGGTACGCCCTGCGCGGACGATCGACGAGCGTGTCAAGAGTGTTGAACCGTCGCTGTTGCCGCAGGATGCGCCGCGCGTGTTCGCCGGTCCCATTTCGCCGCCGACGATTCCTGCGCTTTCGCAGCCGCAGCCACTCACCGAATCCTGTTTGGAGCCAGGTGCGACGAACATCCCGTGTGCGGGACAACCTGCACCCGTTATCGTCCGCGCGCTACACGAAACCATCGGCCCTGCCTCCGAGGAAGATAGTCGATTACCGCCCAGGACGGAAGTGCCCGAACTCGAGCCGCTGCCGCCCCACGAGACGAAACCCGCGGAAGTGGTCGACGTTCCTGTATCCATCGTGACCGTCACGCCGGCTCAGCCGACCGAGCCGGCTGTTTCGGTCCGCACCGACGCCGGTGAATCGCGCAGCACCTTCATCACGCTCACTTCGACGCAGACGGCGACCCTGGCCGGCGCGTTCGTCGTCTCCCTGATGGCCATGTTGCTCGCCACGATTTACGCCGTGCGCCGATTTGGGCGCAAAGACCACGTTCGCGTCGAGCTAATTCTCCCGGCAGGCTGGAGCAGCCATCCCGCAGGAGCGGGCGTCTCGCCGCCGCATAGGTCGCGGCACAGCGACACGAACGATTCGCCGGCCAAGAACTTTGAGCTTGGGCCGACCTTCGAGGAAGAGCGCGCGCTGCGCGCGGCAGAGGACGCTCGCCGCGAGTCGGCGCTGCTGGAGCATATTTGCGATCAGAACGTGCAGTTACAGGCAGAGGTCGCCGGCCAGGGGACTGGGGACGGAACCCAGGCCGACGAGGGACGGTAGCGTGTCGCGGTTCCCACGATAAATAAGGGGGTTCTCTCCATGCATAACGATTGCGTCCATATCGGGATGGACCTCGGCACCTACAAGACGTCGGTCGCGTCGTCCGCCGGCGTTCGCGATGTGGTCCACAGCGCCGTCGGTTGGCCAAAAGACCACGTGGCGCGCAGCCTTCTCGGCCGCGACATCGTCTTCGGCAAAGACCTGATCGAACATCGGCTGGCGGTTCATATCGTGCGCCCCTTTGAAAAGGGCGCCCTGAAGTACGCCTCCGCCAGCGACGCCGGCGTCGCCAAGGAGGACGTCGATCTGCACAAGCAGGCCGCCAAGCTGCTCGTCGAACATGCCGTGTCGCTGACGCGCCCACCCAAGGGGATGCCGGTCTACGGCGTCATCGGCGCGCCCTCGCGTGCCAACGCCGTCAACAAGTCGGTGCTGCTCGAGGCTGCTCGCGACGCCTTTACCGCCGTGATGATCGTCTCGGAACCGTTCACGATCTCCTACGGCATGAATCGCCTCAGCGACACCCTCGTCGTGGACATCGGCGCCGGCACCATCGACATTTGCCCGCTTTACGGCGTTTATCCCTCCGACGAGGAGCAGGTCACCGTCCAGCTCGGCGGCGATTACATCGACGAACAATTGTTTCAACGCCTGTCCGAGTTGTGCCCGGACGTCCATTTGTCGATGAACATGGTGCGCGACATCAAGGAGAAGTACGGCTTCGTTCACGACGTCAACGAGAAGGCGGTCGTGACGCTGCCGGTCGGCGGCAGGCCGAAGCAGATTGACGTGACGGACGTGATGAAGACGGCGTGCAAGATGATTGTGCCGCCGATCGTGCAGGGGATTCGCGAGGTGGTGAGCCGTTTCGATCCGGAGTTCCAGCAACGGCTGCTGAACAACATCGTTCTGGGCGGCGGCGGCAGCCAGCTCAAGGGTCTCGACCGCGTGATCGAGGAGGCGTTGAAGGAGTACGGCGGGGCGAAGGTGAAAAAAGTCTACGACGCCGTCTTCGCTGGCGCCGTCGGGGCGCTGAAGCTGGCCATGAGCATGCCCCCGGAAGCGTGGGAGCGTCTGGGCGCGGCCGGCAAGACGACGGACAAACCGGCCCCTGCGCAGCGCCGGGCGGCATAGGACAAATGATTCACCACAGAGGACGCAGAGGAACGCAGAGAAAAACGAATAAATGGTCAGCGAGCTGCGAAAGACCGTGCTCGGATTTGCACGGTGCGTTGACTGAATCTCTTTTTAGTCTTTCCTCTGCGTCCCTCTGCGCCCTCTGCGGTGAATAATCCGTTCTAAGAGGCTGTTCCAGAAGTGAGTTCTACGAGCCGCGACCGTTAGGGAGCGTTGGCGGGACGCTGC
>JBBQPD010000259.1:0-7598 GCA_038331535.1 Gemmatales bacterium
AGTTTGGGAACGAGGTGCTAACCCACCAACTCCGGGATTGGGTTGCCGCGCGACAGCAGAATCGGCCGATTGCCCTGGTCGTAGGTCTCGGTGTGTGGGTCGATGCCCAGGAGATGATAGATCGTGGCAGTGAAGTCGGCCGGCGAGGTCGGCGTCGAGACGGGGTAAGCGGCGTTCTTGTCGGAGCGGCCGTAGACCTGGCCGCCCTTGATGCCGCCGCCGGCGAACAGCACCGAGTAGCATTCCGGCCAGTGCTCGCGGCCGCTGTTGCTGCGCGTGATCTTTGGCGACCGCCCAAACTCCGCGGCGACCACGACCAGCGTCTCGTCGAGCCGGCCTGACTTGTCGAGGTCGGTCATCAGGGCGTCGAAGGCGCGGTCGTAGGGCGGCACCAGGTCTTCCTTGTGGGCGGAGAAGTTGTTCCAGTGCGTGTCCCAGGCGAAGCCGTTCTTGCCCTGGGTGCGCTGCCAGTTGCACTGTACCAGCCGAGCGCCGGCCTCCAGCAGCCGCCGGCCCAGCATCACCGACTGGCCGAAGAGGTTGCGGCCGTAGCGCTCGCGCTCGCCCTTGTCGGCGCCGGCCAGGTCCACCGCCTTGCGCACCGCGTCGGAGGAGATCACGTCCAGCGCCCGCACCTGGTTGTCGTGGATCGACTGGGTGATTGCCAATTCTTGTAGCTGTTTCGTCTGCGCACCGAGCTGATCGGCGAGCGTCAGCCGGCGGCGCAGCACGTTCACGTCTTCGTTGGGGGCTAGCGGCAGGTGGTCGAGGCGGAAGTCATCGTCGTTGGGATTGCCGCCAGTGAGCAGCGGGTCGTACTTGCCACCGAGCGCGCCGGCGAACTGGCCGGAACGCCGGCCGCCGGCCACGTCCATGCGATGCGGCACCAGGGCGAAGGGGAACATCGGCCCCTTGCCGGGCGCCAGCTTGGCCAGCACCGATCCCATGTGCGGCATGTCGGCTCGGCTCATCGAGTTCACGTCGGACACGGAACCGGGATACGGGTAGCCGGTGAACATCCAGTAGGAGCCGCGGCCGTGGTCGTTGTGGTCGTGCGCCATGCTGCGGACGACGGCGATCTTGTGCAGCCACTTCGCGGTCAACGGCACCAGTTCGGTGAAGCGGACGCCGGGAACGGACGTGGCGATGGTGCTGAATTCGCCGCGAATATCCTCGGGGGCATCGGGCTTGGGGTCGAAGGTATCGAGCTGCGACGGGGCGCCGGAGAGGTAGAGGATGATACAGCTCTTCGCCTTGCCAAAGCTCTTTGCCCTCTTGGTCGTCTCGGCCGCATGGCTCCTATTCTGGAGGAGCGCCGGTAACGACAAACCAGCCAGCGACAGGCCGCCGACCCGCAGCAATTCGCGGCGGTCGAGGAGATCGGCCGGTGAGGTGAGGTTCCAGAGCTTGAGCATGGCAGTGATCCCTTGCGGCGGGCGGGCGGATTTCGGCAGGCGGCGCGTGCAAACGAGGCGGGAGGCGGGTAGGATACAAGCCTGAGTGAAGGATAACCGTGCGGCGCGACCACGGCAAGCGGGAATTCAGATTCCGCCTGTGGTGATCTGCCAAAACGACCAGAAAAATACCGTGGACGGTGAATGACAGATGGCACGGCGCGCCGCGACGCAACGGAAGCAACGCACCCGGCAGCATGTCATCGCAGCCCAGAGTCTCAACTACGCCGAGCGATTCATTGTCGATCTTGGGCATACTGCGCAACGCATCGAGCAGGATTACGGCTATGACCTCCACGTCTCCACGTTCGACAAGGAGGGATATACTGAACCGGGCCTGATCTATATCCAGTTAAAGGCCACGGATGCCCCGGAGTTGTCTTCGTCTGGAACTGATTTCGTCTACGATCTTGCGGTCGCGGACTACAACCTCTGGATAGAAGAGCCGATGCCCGTTGTGCTGGTCTTGTTTGACGCCCGAAAGCGACAAGCGTGGTGGCTTTACATGCAGCGCTACTTCGCCGATGAGCCGTCACGATTCCTCAAACCAGGGGCGAAATCCATTCGTGTCTTCATTCCGAGGCATCAGCGGTTTGGGAAGCGCACGGTGAAAGCGATGCAGTCCTGGAAACGGAAGCTACTAGAGCAGCTGCGAGGGAGGATCAATCATGCGTGAGTCAGAAATTAATTACGGCCAGCTCGACGAGTTGCTTCGATCATTGGGTTTCAGCGTTCACGTTGAAGAGGGTAAGTACCGCCTCTACACACACCATGCTTCCGGAGCCTTGATGTCGCTGCCCGACCGCGCGTGGACCGAATTGGTCAGTGCCACCCATCTCGACGCGACGCGCAGTGTGCTGAGCAATTTCGGCATCGCCGACGAGTTGAAGTTCAGCTCAAAGCTCCAGAAGACAAGTTGAATGGGTCTGGTTTCAATGTTGTGGTCTGCACAACAAATTCTGGAGAGGTTGTGAAGACCATCAACAACGCGGTTAATTTGCAGGAAGCCCGGTCCCACCCACGCGCCTTCGTGTTCTTCTACGTTACCTGGGCAATCCAAGCACGTCATTCGATGGTCGCAGTTCAGAAGCTATTGGAAGCATGGCGAGCAGTTCACCCCGACATTCCCGCGGAGAGTTGCGTCGCGGATTTGAGCGATCAGACAGGCGAAGTATGGGACTCGATTCGTATTTGGCTGCATACGGAGCAACAGCCTGTCGATCTTCTCACCTTCGGCGGCAACGGAGCCTTGTTATGGGTTCAGACCGGTACGATTGTAGCCCATTGCCCAAACGCTGGTATAATCGAACATTCTAACTTACTGGCGATGACTGCCGGCGCGTTCGGTCCTCCTGAAACCACGCAATTGATGACACAATTGGCCTAATGAATTCGGAGAAACAGTATGCCGTGCCGTGTCGTTTGGGCCGAGTTGCTGCTAATCGCGATAGGACTGATTGGCCCGTTGTCGCCTTGCCGTGCCCAGGGCTTCGTCGAACACCTGGAACCGCCCGCCGTCGAGCGCGGCAAGACGACGCGCGTCACCGCCGTCGGCACCAACTTCGGCAAGGCGCTCGGCTTCTGGTCCAGCCTGCAACCCGGCGCGGTCAAGGCCACGCCCGTCGGCGATTCGATGGCGACGCGGGCCGTCTTTGATGTGACCGTCGCTGCGGATGCGCCGGTGGGCATCTGCGGCGTCCGGCTGGCGACGGCGGACGGGTTGGGCAATGCCTGTCTGTTGCTCATCGACGATTTGCCGGTGCGTGCAGCGCGCGAAACGCCAAGCAAGGATGCACCTGAGAAGGTGGCGTTGCCCGTTGCGCTCTGGGGCCGGTTTCGCGAGGCGGCGGTGGATCGTTTCGCTATCGACGTGGCCGCCGGCCAGCGCGTCAGCTTCGAGGCGGTCGGCAATCGGCTCGGCAAGGACGTCGATCCGCTCATCACCATTCGCGACGCCAAGGGCCGTTTCGTCGCCGAGCGCGATAACGATCCCGGCCTGTACTTTGACTGCCGCTTCGAGCACACCTTCGCCGCGGCCGGAACCTACATCGTCGAGGTGCGCGACGCCCGTTTTCACGGCTCGGAGCACGGTTTCTATGTGCTGCGCATGGGCCGCTTTCCCGCGGCGCGCGTCGCCGTCCCCGCGGCGGTCGTCCCCGGCAAGCGCGCCGAGATTCGCTTGCCGGAATTGATGGACGCGGCAGCCGCACTCGACGTGCCGGCGGTCGCGGCGCCGGGGTTGTTCTTCGGCGTGTTGCGCCGGCCGGGTGATGAGGGTTCCGTCTGGCTGCCGTTGGAAGCCAGCGACGCTGAGATTACCGTCCACCGCGAACCGGGCAACACGGCGGAAGATGCCACGCGGGCAAAGATACCCGGACTGCTGTGCGGCGTGCTGCGGAAGCCGGGCGAGCGGCAGTTCTTTCGACTGGAGCTGGCAAAGGGGCAGAAGATTCAGGTACGCGCCGAGGCGAAGGCGTTCAACTCGCCGGCCGACCTGGAGCTGTTCGTCACCGACGCCGCCGGCAAGGAGCTGCGCCGCATCGGCGAAAACCAGCAGGAAGAAGTCGTCCTCGATTTCGCCGCCGGTAACGCAGGCATTTATCACCTGGCGGTGCGCGACCTGAACCGCGCTGGCGGCCCGGCATTCGCCTATCGACTGGAAGTCCGCACCGGCCAGCCGCAGGTGCAGGTGAGCGCCGAGGCCGAGGGGCTGACCGTGCCGCGCGGTTCTTATCAACCGGTGCCGCTGACGATAATCCGCACGGATTACGCGGGGCCAATCTCCCTCACGCTCGTTGGCGCTCCGCCCGGCGTGACCTTGACGCCCAACGAGATCGGCGAAGGCGTCGCTTCGCTCGTCTGCAAACTTTCGGCCGCGCCGGACGCCGCGCTCGGCCTGCACACGCTGCAAATCCTGGCCCGCCCCGCGGCGCTTCCCGGCGCACCGCCGACGCTGGTCCGCACCCGGCCCATGATTGACAAGCAACTCCTGAATGTCGATCTGATCCCCTACGGTCTGCGCGAGGACCAGCGCCGCCTGCCGCCGGCGCTGACGGACCGCTTCGCCGTGCAGGTGACGCCGCCATCCCCGTTCACGGTGGAACTGCCCGAAGCGCTGGTGACGTTGGGCCGTTATCAGCACGCCGATTTTCCGGTCGTCACGACGCGCGTGCCGGGCTTCGACGGGCCGATCGCCTTCAGCGCCAAGGGCGGACAACTCGCGGACAAAGAGGAGGGGCGGACGCGCGTCTACGCCGAGTTCCCCGAGGCGAAGGCGGACCGTCTTCAGATCACGGGGTCGATCCATTCGCGCATCCTGACGAACCTCGCCAAGCACCGTGTCGAAGTGACGGCCGTCGGCGTCCAGCAGGGCCGGCGCGTGTCGTTGACACGGACGTTTGACCTCGACATTCGCAGCGCGTTCAGTGTCACCGCCGAACCTGTGCTGGTGAAGCTGGAACCCGGCGCAAGCGCGAAGGTGCGCGTGATCGCCAACCGGATGAAGACGTTCGACGGCGACGTGACGGTACAGTTCTCACCGTCGCAGGGACTCAATCTGCCTGAGAAAGTCGTCATTCCGCGCGGCCAGACTGGGGTGGACGTGGAGATCAGGATCGCGCCGGAGCAAGCGCCGGGCCGGCAAGGCATCAACCTGAACGCCACCGGCACAGTCAACGGCTTCGAGGAGGAGCAACGCGGTGGACGATTCGAGGTCGAGGTGCTGAAGCCGGCGGCGCCGAAGAAGTAGGTGCCGCGAGCCGAGCGGCACGCCTACTGTGGTAGCGAGCCGATGCAGAGTCGTCGGGCTGCTCCTGAGAAACAGTGAGACTGCGATGCAATGGCATCCGCTGTTCGCCAAGATGCTTCGGCCTTTGGTGCAGGAGCATTACGATGTCCAGACGAACTTGCCGGTCGGCGACGCGCCGCGGTCGGCGGACATTGTGCTGGTGCGCCGGACAAGCGACCAACCACCGCCGTTTCGTGGACTCCTGCATCATCTGACGACGTGGAACATTCTGGAGTTCAAAGGACGGAGCGTTTCCGCTCGCATCCGTGATGTGGATTTGCTCGTCGAACTGGGCCTCGGCGTGGATCGGCGATTGAATGAAGAGCGCAGCCGTCACAGGGAGCGTCCGCTTGCGGCGGCGGAGGTCTCTTTCTGGTACATTGCCAATCATCTCGGCCGGCGCTTTCTTCGGGAGGCGCGCGACCTTCTGGGCGACGTCGAAGAGGCCAGTCCCGGCGTCTGGCGCAGTCAACTCCTCCGTCGTTCGTTTTTCTTGGTAGACGGCAGGGCCGTTCCGGTGGATCGCGAAAGTGTACCTTTTCATCTTGCTGGGGAAGAGTCCTCAACTATTGACGCGGCGCTGGCGCATGTCATTGTGGAAGAACCTGGGTACTGGGAGTTGTACGCTCCCCTTCTCAGAGTGCTACACCCAACCATCTGGAATGAGGCGAAGAACATGGCCAAGTCAAAAGGCAAACGCGGTGGGCTGGACCTTAGCCCATTCATCGAAGAAGTTGGTCTGGAGAAGTATCTTGAGATGTTCAAGGTGGAGGATGTCATCGATACGCTCGGACCGAAGAAGGTCGCCAAGGCGCTGGGAATTGATCGCTATCTGTCCAGTTTGTCCGCCGAAGATCGACAAAAATTGAAAGAGCGGCTGAAGTGACGAATGAGATAAAGCATTCGAGTTTTCGCCGCCGTCTCGCGATTTGACATTCCCGCGGCCCGGCCGATACAATAACCCACGAAGTAAACGCCAGCGGACACCCACCCTTCCGGCAGGACGCAAAAGCGAAGGGCGGGATGTGGCAACCATCACCTATTCGGAGGGTCGGACGATGAATGCACGCACCTGGGCGGCGGGCCTGCTGGCGCTGGGAGGACTGTTCCTCGGCAGTGCGGCGGCTCGCGCCGAAGACACGATCAAGCTGGGTCTGTCGGCCCGCGCTGACGCGCCGGCCGTGGCCCTGGGCAAACTCGGCACGGACGCGGACACGATCGACGCCCACTATCGCGGCGGCTACCACGGTGGCTACCACGGCGGTTATTACGGCGGCTATCGGGGCGGCTACTATGGAAGTTACGGCGGCTACCACGCTGGCTATCGTGGCTACTACGGTGGCTATCGTGGCTACTACGGTGGCTACGGCGGTTACTACGGTGGCTACAGCGGTTACTACGGCTACCCCCACTACGCGAGTTATTACTACCCGCGCGCCTACGTCTCGTCGTACTACTACCCGACGTACTATCCGACGCCGGTGTACTACGCCCCGCAGCCGGCCTGCTACCCGATTGGCACGACGGTCGGAAAGACAATGCCCTCGGCCGACGTGCTGAACGTGCCGTACAATCCGCAGGACGCCCTGCCGGCGCCGCGGCCTGTACCTCAGGAGAGGACGTTCCCCTACGACGGCGACCCGCGCCAGGCGCCGCTACCGCAGGCGGAGCCGTTCCCGACGCGGACCCCTGCTCCCTTCACGGCGCCGTCGCCGACGGTCCCGCTGGAAGGCCGGCCCGTGTCTCTGCCGGCACGCACCACGACCCCTGCGAAGCTGAGCTATCCGGCTTACGGCGAATTGCCCCGGACGACGTCGTTCGCCGAGGACCGGTTCCTGCCGGTCAAGACGTGAGCAGTTTGCCGCTTGCGGCTTAGCGGCCTAGCGCCGCTAAGCCGCAAGCGGCAAACGAACGCCGCCCGCCTGTAACGTTTCTATCGATTGCTCCGGCCGCAAAGTCTCGTCTCGTCTCCCATTTTTCCCAGATTCACTGGCGCCGTCTCGATTCGATGCGACAATTGACATAAGCACTCGATCAAGAGGGTTCCGCGGATTGGCGAATCCTGGGAGACTGCGCATGTCGTTCAAGGCCTGGGTACTGACCGGCGCACTGGTCGCCGCCTGCGGAAATCTCGCGGCGGACGAGCCGCTGCCCGCGCCGCGGATTACTGCCGGCGAGCCGCTCGTGATTGTCCCAGCGCCCGTCGTCTATCGTGTCAGCAAGTACGAAGTGTGGCAATACCTCGCACCCGATCGGCAGGGGTTCTTCCGGCCGCGCGTGGTGTACACGCCGGACGGCGCCTATTACCTGTACTCCGGCCAACCCTATCCGTGGACCACGTCCAAACCGCAGTATTT